>DAOVLC010000093.1 GCA_030631455.1 Candidatus Zixiibacteriota bacterium | reverse complement strand
GTCATCCGGTAATCCTGCCTTGCGGCATGTGTTTTTCAGAAATTCCTCGCGATCCCAGCCGTTGTCAGTCGCTACCTGCGGCAGCAGCAGTCCTCGCCGTCCCATCTTCGAGATCATCAGGCCGTCACGTCCGACCTTGATCTCGTCGATGTCGCTGACATCCACAAGCGGCGTCAGCACTGATATCTCAAGATCGATTTTCTCGTATTCGCTTGCCGTGAGCCGTTGGAACCTCGGATCACGCATCGCTGCGCTGATCGCACAATTCGATACGCATTTGTACAGAGGCATCTTCGCTTCGGTATATCCGATACACCCACGCAGGCGTCCGCCAATCGTGATTGTCACGAACGCTGCGCCGTCGCCGGTCAGCTTGCCCTCGGTCGGCAGGAAGGCAGGTGCGGGTTTACCGTTGACAGCCGCTTCAATCGACTGGCGCGCAACCCCAAGCAATTCGACCTGCTCATCATGGTTCAGATATTCTTCCGTCTTGTTATGTGAATCTTTCTCCCGCACTTTGTCCTCCCTGTAAATGACCGCCGAAACATAACCGACGACCCTCGACAAATCGCCCGACGTCGTTCCTGAATCGTCATATTTCAATATCCTGACCTTGTCCAGCCCCATCTTCTCGCAGGCGATCATAACTGCCGCAGTCGGGCCGCCACCGCATGCCTTCGCCTCGTCAGTCTGAATCTTAGCCGCGAGTTCCCTGCCCTGCATATTCTCAATAAATGAGATTGTGTACGAATCGAGTTTCTTTGCCTGATCGCGAGGGAAATAGTGCGAAAGATCGGTGGATGCCACAAGAAGGACATCATCGCGCCCAGAGAGCGCTTCGGCGAGGACATCCGCAAGCGCAAAGATCGTCTTCTCGGATGAAAAGCCCATCTCAATCGGAACGATCTCGAAGTCACTCAGTATACGTTGCAGAAAGGGCACCTGCACCTCGATCGAATGCTCCTTCATGTGCTGCTCAAGCCCGGCGAAGATGGCGTCGTTCTTCCCGCAGAGTTCTGCCGCCAGTTCGGTGTTAATCTCTACGTAGCCGAGCGGCGTTTGCCATCTTCCCTGATTGTAGACAGCGCAGCCCTCGAACCCGACCCGATGCGATGGCCCGACGATCACAACGGTCGAGTAGTCGAGTTCTTCAAGAAGCCTGTAACCGTATGCCGCCGTTGCGCCTGAGTAGATGTAACCTGCGTGAGGGGAGACCAGGGCAGCCGGGCGGATGCGCTTATCTCCGGCAGGAGCCAACGCCAACAGCGAGTCGACCATAGCCTTGAGTGCGATCTCAGAGCCAGGATAGAACGCTCCCGCGACTGCGGGCGCTCGGTCATGGGTAGCGGCACTCGGGGAGCACGCCATCGTCATAACCATAATAGTCAAACAGTTTAGAAATTTCATTTGTAACATCACCCTCATGTGTATAATATGCATAGAATCAGCCGATGAATTCCATCGGCATTATAGGGATACGATGGCAAAAAGCAAGGTCGTTTTAGTCAGCAGCAAATTGCTCTATTCCAACGGCAGGCCGAATTCGGCAAAACTCGGTGCAATGCTTTCACGTGGAATCTCTTTGCTGCACGATGGGGCAGATGCAAGAGGGATCTGGAAGAAATTCGCTCGCGATACCGGACGACTCGGGTTGAAGCCAAACTGTATGGGAGGCAGGAATATGTCGACCGCTGTTGAGCTTACGATGGCTCTTGTGAGTCATCTTGTATCTGCCGGGAAGGATGAGAACGACGTTGTGATCTGGGAGATGAGCAGCAGGAAGCTCGAATCAGCTGGCTACGAACTCAATGTTGGGCACAGCGGACTCAAGTGCTACGGCACTGATGCTCGAGATGTCGGTTACGGCACTAAGTTCCATTCGAAGGGGAAAGTAGCGAGTCTTGTGACCAAGATCGTCGAAAGCCATTGCGATCATCTGATCAATCTTCCGATATTGAAAGATCATTCGCTCGCCGGTGTCGCCGGCGCTATGAAGAATTACTACGGCGTTGTTCACAATCCGAATAAGTATCACGACAACAATTGTGATCCGTACGTCGCAGAGATCAATGCTCTCCCGGTCATTAAGAACAAGAATGTGTTGACAATAATGGACCTGACCCGGATACAGTACCAGGGTGGCCCCGGCTACAGGGGGGAGTATGCTGTCAAGTTTGGTGCCATAATGATGTCTGTTGATCCGGTGGCAGTTGACGCGGTGGGGGAGAGGATCATCAGTGATTATCGTACGCGCAACAACTTGCCGACGCTTGCGGATTCGGGAAGACCGCCGAAGTGGCTCAAGACTGCCGAGAAACTGGGACTTGGCGTTGCCGACATGAATAACATCGACCTGATCGAGGTCGCAATCGATTAGTGTTATGAAACGAAGAAGCTTTGTCAAGAGATTGGGTGCATCCGCGGGACTTGTCTGTGCGGGTGGTCATATCTGCGATATGGTCTGCGGTTCGCTCGAAAATGCTTACGCCTTCGGCTACGAAGAGACGTTGTCCGACGTCGAGGCGAAGTACTACAGAAAGCTTCCCGAGGATGTTATTGTCTGCGAACTCTGCCCGCGAGAGTGCCTTGTCTCCGACGTTGAGCGCGGCTTTTGCGGTGTGCGTGAGAACCAGGGCGGCACCTATAAGACGCTCGTGCACAGCAGGGTCTGCTCGATGAATATCGATCCTATCGAGAAGAAGCCGTTTTTCCATTTCCATCCGGGCACGACCGCCTTCTCCATCGCGACCGCCGGCTGCAATGTCAACTGCAAGTTCTGCCAGAATTGGGATATATCACAAGTGCGACCGGAACAGGTGCGAAACGTTCTACTCACGCCTGACGCGCTTGCGAGTGAGTGTGTGACCCGCAAGATTCCAACCATCGCGTACACGTATTCCGAGCCGGTCGTTTTTTACGAGTACATGTATGACGCCGCGGTCAGGAGTCGCAAGGACGGCATCAAGAACGTCGTGGTGACTGGCGGATACATCAAAGAAAAACCGCTACGTGATCTGTTGAAGGTAGTCGATGCTGTCAAGGTCGATCTGAAATCGTTCTCCGAGCAGTACTACAAAGACATCGTCAACGGTGAGCTTCAGCCGGTGCTCGACGCCCTGAAGATCATCCATGAGAACGGTACATGGCTTGAGATTGTCTATCTTGTGGTGCCGACATTGAATGACAAAGACGATGAATTCTCTGCGCTATGCAAATGGGTGAAGAGTGATCTGTCGCCTGATGTGCCGGTTCACTTCACACGATTTCATCCGACGTATCTGATGACCAATCTCCCGCCGACACCGGTCGCAACGCTCGAACGGGCGTATCTGATCGCCAAGACCGAGGGCTTGCATTACCCATATATTGGCAATGTCCCCGGGAATAAGGCTGAGAACACGTACTGTCCCGGCTGCGGTGAGATATTGATCGAGCGCTATGGTTACCGGATCGGTCAGAACAAGATTGTGGACGGCAAATGCGCCGGATGCGGGGTCGCGATTCCGGGTGTTTGGCGCTGAGAATCTCCTTTCGTTTTATCCATTAAATCAATATTATCATAGTGGCCGGCAGACGTGTTGAGGCTGTTTCATGAGTGGCTGTGGCAGAGCGATAGCCCAAAACGTGTCACTCCTGCGAAGGCAGGAGTCTATTGAAAGGCGCGAAATGCTACTGGATTCCCGCTTTCGCGGGAATGACAATGCTGCGGCTTCGCTCGTACCAAAGGACGCTCGTAGACTACCAAGTAAACCTCTGGATGCCTGCCGCACACAACGTTGTCGATGCTGATGTCAGAGAGGTTGTCCCGATCACTCGAGTTCGCGTTTGTCGGAGTCGCTTCGATATTCGTGCAGATGATATTCATGCGGCGGCTGATCGGGCTATTCGGCAGCTCGGAAATACTGTATGCGTTAATCCTCACAATCTGGCTTGTTCAAACCGGCTTCTGGAGCTGGTTTGCAGACCTGTGGCGTTCATTCTCGGCAGATATTGTCAGACGAAGACTTGCTCTCCTGTACGGTCTTCTGGCCATGTTGTTTCTCTATTATCCGTGCCTCGGATTTCTCAAGGGGTTGTTCTTTGACGACTACGGTCCGGTGCCATTGTCACACGTCGCAATCTTTTCCTTCGCAGTTCTGATCCTGCCGACATTGTTTCCCGGAATGGCATTTGCCGCTCTGTTCCGCTTGCGAAAGGTGACTGATCCTGATGCGACCGTCGGCCACGCATATCTTTGCGACTCGCTCGGTTTTGCAATAGCCGGGGCGGCACTCACTCTTCTATTCTCAGTGACCGGCCAGGACTGGGCGCTGATTCTGCTTCTGGCATCTGTGGCTGCTGCGAGGTTCATAAAACTTAGGCTGGGTAACAGGGCAAGAGCCATTGCCACCCTTGCATTTTCTCTTCTGTGCATCATATCGGTTTTTTTTATCGGGAAATCGATACTGGTTTGGTATGCCGACCGAGAAGGTGGGCATGAATGTTCGGATTCATATTTCTATCGAGTAAACGAATCGAGTGAATCGACCACAATCGCTGCGCTGTCACCATATGGCCATGTTCGAGCCGTGCATGACAGCCTTGCGCTTAACATCTACTACAATTCTCAACGCGTTTCGACATTCCCCGATCCACCGACCGAAGAATTGATCGCGATTCCGCTGGCGATGTGTGGCGATGCAGGAGTGATCTGCGTGATCGGCAATTCATGTGATGGTAAGGCTCTGTTCGCAGCGCACGATCCCACTCTCGAGGTGATTCAGGTGGAGCCTGATCCTGTTCTTTGCAACATATTCCATAGTACGCTGTCAGACGCGCTTGCGTCTCCGGGCACTGCTGATCGATTCTCGCTCGAACATGCTGATCCGGTCGATTTCCTGCAAGGTCTGACGGACAAGTGCGACCTTATATACATCAACTATTCACATGTTACCAGTGTGGCTGAAGGCGTATTTTATAATCGTGAGTTTTTCGCATTAGCCAGATCGAAGCTGAACCCCGGCGGAGTGTTTGCATTCTCGACGCAATGCGGTGAGAACTTCGTGCAACCGGAGAGACTTGAGTATATCAAGAACCTGTATGTAACACTGGCGGCGGTTTTCCCGAAAGTGGTGATTTTGCCGGGTGAGAATGCGATGTTGATAGGAGGGATGGAGCAGAGCCGCCTGACAGACGATGCGTACGAGATTTTGGCCGCGTTACCGGCGTATCAAGATCGGCTGACTTATGTCAGCGAAGCGTACTTGCCGGATCGGCTTTCCGAATTCCGAAAGGAGAAGCTTGACGCGCTCCTTGCTGAAGTAGAGGGTGAAGAACTGACAGCCGCGAAGCCTGGGCAGCATCTCCTGAACACGATGCTCGAAATGGACAAGTTCTCCGGTATCGATTCGAAAATTCTCCGACAGATAAGAGCCATGCCTGAGAGCATTACGTTAGCTGCAGCTATATTGCCGTTGATCCTGTCTCTGGGATTCGCCTTCGCCCGTAGCAAACGACTCAATCTGCTCGTGCCCGCATTTTTCGCCGGCTGGTGGGGACTGTCATCGGAGATTCTGCTGATGGTTCTGTACCAATCGATAGCAGGAAATCTCTATTCGCGCCTCGGACTTCTCGTCGGTCTGTTCATGCTCGGCATTGCGGCAGGTGCGTGGGCGGGGGAGCGCGTTGCACAGTCGCAGACGGGCATTGTCAGAGTACTGAAGTACGTGCTGATCTCCGGAATGCTCACAGCTCTGGCGATGGGGCTGCTCGTTCCGATCCTGCTTGCGGATTTTGATCGAAGAACCGTGGCTGAGTATGTGATATATGGGTTGGCGGTTGTCTCGGGTGTGATACCGGGCGCAATGTTCAATCTTTCGGTCGGACGATTTGCGCAGTTGCATGAGAAGGAATCACCCGGCAGATTCTACGGCGCTGATCTGTTCGGAGCAGCAATCGGCGGGTTGGTTACGACAGTTCTTATTCTGCCACTTCTCGGAATTCAAGCCGGATTCTTCATCCTTGCGTTCACTGGTTTGCTGGTAACACTCTATTCGTTCGCCAGACGATGACGCCTCCGTAGGTCAGGTTCCACAGCTCACGAAGTGAGCAGGAAACCTGACATCGTGACGGGTTGGAGGTGTCAGGTTTCTCCTCCCGCATTCGCGGGACTCGGAACCTGACCTACTCACTGTTTCAGAACGTCAGCAAAGCTGCTGATAGTCATTGACAAATGATCGATCCGTGATATCATAGAACCAACTATGAGAGCGACAATACTTATAACTATTGTCTTGTTCCTGACGAGTAGCGAACTGGCGATCGGCGAGCCGAAGCGGATTACACTTGACGAGGCCGTTCGGATCGCGCTCAGAGAGAACTACGAGCTGAGGT
>DAOVLC010000317.1 GCA_030631455.1 Candidatus Zixiibacteriota bacterium | reverse complement strand
CTGAATGCCTTTATCAGCTCAAGTATATTCTTGTAACGATAGATGTGGGAGCAGGAAAAGATCAGTTTGCCGGTTACGTTGAACCGCTGGTCAAGATCGGATCGGTTGATTATTCTTCCGGGTTCACGATCGATTCCCATGTACACTATTCTCTGCGGAACCGCTCCGAGTTGCAGATCGTCGGACACATAGCTGCGCGCGAATTCAGTAAGATGGATCACACCCTTGGCTTTCCGAGTCGAGAGCTTAGTCAGGATTCTCAACAAATGCAGTCTGAGTCTGCTCAGCAGTGGCTCACCTGCGATGAAATCCCTGCTGAACGGTGCAAGGCTGTGTACCAGAACCACTCGCGGAATCCTCTTTGAGATCATGCCGAAGTTGCCCGGCTCGAAGAGAACGTCGATGTTCTCTCTTCTCAGATGATGTCTCAGGGATACTTGCTCCCAGAATATGCGTCTGAGAGTACCTTTCCCCGCCCACCGGGAATATCTATATGTCACATCATCCCGGTCTGGGAGATCGAAGTTCCTCTGCCTATCTGAGAGAAAGACAACTATACGGGAATCCTCGTTCTCAGGGAAGCACTCGAGGAATCTATCGAGATGCTTCAGCCCGCCACCCTCGACTATCTGAGTTGCCTTAATTCCTATCTTCATCGAAACACTCTTCGAGAACTTTCACAGTCTGTTCGAATCGTTTATCCCACGTGTGATTCTGAGACTCTTTCCATGACCTGTCTGCGAGATTCCTTTTCCATTTCTCATCCTTCGAAACCAACATTCGGATTTTCGTAGCAAACTGTTCGTACGAATCAGCGATCTCTACCAGTCCTTCGAATTTCTCAGCCTCAGGCATTCTCACCGAAACAACCGGTTTGCCCGCCGCTATGTATTCATAGAGCTTCAATGGGCTGCAGCCCGAGGCGATGTCATCGAGAACGTAAGGGTTGATGCAAACATCTATTCCCGCAAGGTAGCGCGGGAGTTCCTCGTATGGTTTCCGTCCAAGAAAGTGGATGTTGTCATATTTGCGTAACCTGTCGACACTGACCGATACCGGTCCGACAAACACGAACGAGTATCGTGGGAAAGTCTCGGCGATGAATGCGATGAGATCGAGATCGATCCAGTACGCAAGAGCGCCGACAAACCCGATAACCGGCTTTGGGAGTTTGTCGAATATCTCTGCCGGTGTTACGACACCCGCGTTGGTCTTCTTATAGTGATTCGTATCAACCGCATTCGGTATCAGGAACATATTCCGGGCGAATCGACTCTTTCTGTCATACAGGAATTGAGCCGTTACCACAACTGCGTTACATTGGGACATTGTCTCACGTTCAAGCCTTGCTATCGTCTTCTTCCTCACTAAGCCTTTATCCACGGCGAACTCATCGACGCACTCATACAGCTTCCGTGTCGATTTCAGCCGTCTCATCAGATATGAAGACGATGGAACATAGCTGTATATCACCGGATCATAGAAACCGAGCTTCGAGCTTTGTTGATTTATGTACCAGGATAAGAGCCGGCTATTAAGCTTGCATATAAACGAGTTCATCTGAAAGAATGGAAGCACAAGAGGCGGAGTCGTGACCCATAGATTGTCCCGGATCTTCCGGGAGCCGCTCAGAAACGCGAATATGCGCCCCCACCGCCTTCTCAACTCTCGCAAGTAAGTAATCCAGTGAACCTGGGTTTCAATATAGAGCACTCTGCATCCCATCTCAGCAAAGCGTTTCATGAACCTCTGCTTGCGCGTCCAGAGATCGTTCCAATCCTGCGTGGATATGCAGATTATGTCCGGCTTTGATTTCATGTCGTGCTTATCCCGTTGAATGCACTGGCAGAATGGTTATCGATCACCTGGCTGCCACTATGAGTCTCTGCTCAGAGCCAGTCCGGATATCGGCTCTTGACACTCTGCTTCTTTCCAGCCCAATTCATGAGTGACCCGATCTGCCGCCACAGTCCTGTCCGATGTGTCCTGACCGGCTCGCGATGGTATTGCGGCCCAGATCATATCAATCGGCGCCTTGCCGTTATAGGAAAGTGTGATCTTTGCCCCTTCCTTTTTCATGCCGTAGTGCGGCGATATCTCGTGAGGGATAATCTCACCCGACCATCCGGTCGAAAAGCTTATTATCTCAAGAACAGTATCGTCAAATTTCGAACTGAGCTTAATCCGATCGTTGTCCCGTATCTCGGCAGTGACATCTCCAAGAATCAGGTTGCTCTGGAAATCGAAACTGCCGTGTCCGCAGAAGCTGTCTTTGAAGACCCAGAAATCGTTGATCTTATCGAAGTAGATCGATCGCAGGATGAGGAGCGGTTCCGGCAGGCGTGTATATGCGGAGTGCTCTGCCTCCACCATGTCATATCGTTCGTTCGATTCCCACCGTTTGACCTTAACATCAGCATCTGGCCGAATCGCGAAGAGGATTCGGGGAATGAATCGGTTCTGCTCGATGTTCTTGACAGCAGGCACTGAATGAAAACCTGTCGATCTGAATCGGTTACGTATTGTCGAGTTCGAGGTGTAGGTGTACGTACCGGAGTCAACGATGAAATTCGTTTTCCCGCAACTGATATCGATGGTCAGCATGTCATTGTGCTTATGCCCGCCAACGCCCCCCGAGCCGATTGGATTGGCGCCAAAGAACAGGTATAGATCATCTTTTCTCAGAGTTGTCAATCCGGACTCCCGGCAGAGTTGCGACACCTTCGGCTGCTCGATACCACAGCGCAAGCGTTCCGAGGGTCGAAGGACATTAGAACCAAGAAGTTGCAGCGAATCGAATGGTGGCTTTTCGGTTGACGTCCTAAGGTCCGGCAGATTGAGCGCCAGTGCGCCAATATCGAGAAGTTTCTCAGGATCCGGTTTATCAACACCGTCGAAAATCAGTATTCGACCGGAATCACCATCTCCGAAATTCGGCAAGGTTCCGTCCGGCTTCAGGAAGGCTTGAGACAGTCTGAGCATCGCTTCCAGCCGATCACGATATTCCTGTGAAAACCGTACACTTCTCGACCCAATAACATACGCGAGTATGTAGATTTCTGATGTCAACGTCTGGTAGTTCATTGAGGACTCATAGCAGAAGCCATCGGAGAGAGTCTGCGCCTTTATCTCCTTTTCCAGTTCGGTCTTTGACAGATCGCACCAGTTCTGGCTCTCAGGAAGGTCACGGAACAGACTTCCTGCGATCAGGAGTCCCAGCAGATCAGTAAGATAATGATTAGTGTTCATCCCATCGCCGATTACCTCGAGATTCTCCTCGATATAGACGGCGTGCTGGTACACCATTCGGTAGAATTTCTCTGCGAACTCGATCGTGACTGTCTCGCTGTCAGCGAAGATTT
>DAOVLC010000405.1 GCA_030631455.1 Candidatus Zixiibacteriota bacterium | reverse complement strand
GCACCACAGCTTTGTTCTTTTCCTCAAGTCCTGCGATTCTGCATTCTTCTGAACAACCTGCGAACATGGCGATTGCGAAGACTGCCAGCAGCCCGACCATGATTCCTCTTGTCATCTGATCCTCCTTCAAGTCCTAAACTTACTCAGGCGGAAAATAGGCAGATAGCCTTTCATGTCAACATAAACCGACCAGCCGGAATCCGGTTTCGCGACTAATAATTCACACGTCAGCCCGCAAAACACAAAACCTCCTGCCGTCGAGCAGCAGGAGGTTTTCCATACCGGGGATGGTAGGATATGTGTAACTTATGGTTTCGCGTTTAAGGTTATTATCACCGCAGGTTTCTTGACCTGCAGATTCAATGGTGTTCCGACTCCTTTGACGTAGAGCCAGAACTCTCCATCCATGCCATACTGCTTCAGTGTCTTGAAATTGGATAGAAAGTCATACGATTCCTGCCAGGTGATCTTCCTGACCTCGCCTGCCTTGACCACGAGCCCGCTCAGGATAATATACGCATTCGAGCTGTCAGGATGCAGGTCTTTGGCAATCAGAGTCCCGATCTTCGATATGTAGAATTCCCCGGTGGCGTCGACATTGGACGTGCCGTTATCGAGAGTGACCGCGAAACCGACGTCGACAATGTGGTTTATGTCGTCAGCATGGTCTTTCCACTCCTGATGCTCGTCCTTGCTGACAAGCCACTTGTCGAAACTATCACTTGTTGTGAGAGTCTTGTCTTCCAATTCGATCACAACCAGTATGTTGCCGGTGACGATGCAACCGGTAACCAGCAGCGCCAGAATCAAAGGGATAACGATCATTTTCTTAGTCATCTTACATCCCTCCCAACGCGCCGAAGTAGTAGTTCAGGCCTGCTGTGACGATACCGTTCTTGTACGAGCCGTCCTCATGAGGTATGATCTGCGCCTTGGCCCGGACTTCGATGGATATCGACTGGGGAAGGGCGTACTCTACCCCAAGGCCAAGATAATAGGCGATCTCTGAGACATCGTCGATGCCGTCTCTCGACCACTTGGATGAGCCGAAGCCGACAATCCCGTATATCGATAGACCGGCAATTCCCTGGATTCCGCCAAGAACCGCATCGACTCCAAAAGATGTGATCTTGCCACCATCTCTCGATTGTATCTCGCCGTACACTTCCGCTTCCGCGTCGCCGTACGTGCTAAAAACCACATTCGGCTCTATGCCTATCTTAGGCAATAGCGTAAATCTCGCCTTGAACCCATAAATCGCACCGGATGTCACATCATCCATAGCGATCGGGAGATTCATACCCGCGAATGCGCCCGCAGAGATTCGCATGGGAGCTGCATTGACCGATGAGAATGAGAGAAGTCCAGTTGAGACAATTAGTGAAGCTCTTCGCAATAGGTCCTCCTTCCAGTTTAAGACCGATTCGAAAAAAGTAATCAAGCGAGATCGAGTCAACAAAAATGTACGGTTGATGGACTTATGGGCAAATCGGGCCATGTTCTTTTCTTGTGAGCATACATGGTTACATCGTATAATACATATCTGTTGGTTGTTGAAGGTAAGACAGGAGAACTATGGCTCTTCGTGAAATACAGCTACTTGGAAATCCGCAGCTGTACCGTGTCTCACAGATAGAACGGTCAAAGGATCAGTAATGACCAAACCGCAAGTAGGAGTAATCCAGGTTACAGTCGGTGCTGTCATGATCAGTTTTGCACCGGTTTTTGCGAAAGTGGCAGATGTCGGGCCGACCATGGCCGGGTTCTACAGGATGCTTTTCGGAGGGATTTTTCTCGTTATCATACTCATTGCACGGCGCGAGAGTATTTGGAACGGCTCCCGCCTGTTCGTACTCTCGCTCATCTGCGGCGCACTGTTTGCTGCCGACCTTGCGTTCTGGCATCGCAGCATCAACTACGTCGGTCCGGGTCTTGCTACACTGCTTGCCAATTTTCAGGTGTTCTTTGTTGCAGCTTTCGGAGTAATTCTACTCCGCGAACGGCTCGGGTGGAGGCTGGCATGCGCGATCCCACTGGCTGTCGCAGGACTGTTTCTGATAGTCGGCTTTGATTTCGACCAGGCAGAGCACGGCTACAAAATCGGTGTCCTGTACGGCTTGATCACAGCGGTGACCTACGCTACATTCCTGCTGGTTTTCAGGAAATTGCGATCCACGTCGGAGTCGCGCTCACCGTTTCCCGCCGTGGCGGTGATCTCGCTGTCCGCAGCAGTTCTGCTGGCTCCTATCGCGGCAATTCAGGGTGAGAGTTTCAGTATCCCCGATTCGATATCCGTGCTCGTGCTGGTAGTTTACGGCCTGGTGGGTCAGGTGCTTGGCTGGGTTTTCATCTCATCGGGTATACGCAAGATCGAGTCATCAAAGGTTGGACTCATTCTTCTCCTCCAGCCGACTCTCGCATTCGTATGGGACATCCTTTTCTTTGGGAGAGTCACAACCGCTGTCGAAGTCGCAGGCGCAGTCTTAGCATTCGGAGCCATCTATCTCGGCGCGGTCAGCCACACCGGGCAGAGACAATCCGGCAGGTGATTCGAGGTTGCCTCATAGGTATCGTTCATTATTCTATCGATCGGACGTGGGAGCATCGCATTCTCGGGTGGCACTGTCAAACTTGTTTGGCCGTGTGATGTGACGAAGAGTACCCCCAAACGTAGTCTGGATGTGGCACCCTCG
>DAOVLC010000389.1 GCA_030631455.1 Candidatus Zixiibacteriota bacterium | reverse complement strand
TTGTAGGTACCACTCAGGGTGCACTGACAAGCTCTGACGGCAGTTACCTCATAATGAATATTCCGCCCGGCACATACTCGGTCATAGTAAGGTTGATCGGGTACCAGACGGTACAGGTAGACGAAGTTCTTGTCATCACTGACCGCACTGCTGATGTCAGAGTTGAGATGGAACCCGCGGCGGTTGAGACAGGCATTACTCAGATAGTAACAGCTGAGCAAGACAGCATGCAGATGAAGAATCCGACGAGTAATGTGGTTATCACCAGAGAGCAGATGGTAGCGATGCCTGTTCAGAATGTGGAGGATATCCTTGCCGCCACAGTCGGTGTTGTCAGGCGTTATGGTGAACTGCACATCAGGGGCGGACGTAGCGGCGAAGTGTCTTATGTTGTCGATGGCGTCGAGACCAAAGATCCTCTCGGTGGTCTCGGACCGACAGATGCCGGCATGAACCTATCGTCTAATTCCATCGAGGAGATCCAGATCATCAAGGGTGGTTACGATCCTGAATATGGCAGAGCGATGTCAGGCATCGTGACGATCAACACCAGGACGGGAGGCAAGACAGGTGAAAGGCACCTTGAGCTGTACACGGACAATTTCGGTGATGACAACCTGAACAAGTATTCGAAGAATTTCAGTCATCTCTATTTCTCTACGTCAGGACCGGAACCGCTTCTTGCAGGGAAGCTGCTGCCTGCACTCGGAGTCGACTACTTCAGAGACAAGCTCTTTTACTTCTTCTCTGTCGACGGGTGGAAGTCGAACACAGCATACAGCTACAACGATTATGTCGCCCCAAAGAATACGCGCAGCTACCGCGATCACGACATCCTGGGATTGTTTACACTCGCGGATCGTCAAAGGAACTCGTTCCAGTTGCAGGGGAACGTCGTGTTTGAGATGACGAACAACATGAGGGCGGTCTTCAACTATTCTGGCACCTGGGATGATGCTACAAGATTCATTTGGTATTACAGGGACACGCCTTCGACAGCACCGATTGGAAACGACTTGACTGAGAGAATCTCGGCTACTCTGACACACCAGATCAACAAGACGACATTCTATGAGCTTCTCGTGTCGAGAGTGTATCATGAATACGTCCAGAAGCCGGACGACCCGAACAACCCGGGCGTCGGCTTTAGTGCGGTAGATTTCAGGTTTGAGGACGAGTGGGAGAGCTATGACGATATGAACGGGGACGGAATCTACAACGCCCCTGAGCCGTTCATTAACGTATACGCCGACACCAGTTATGAGTATGGTGGGCAGATGTACAACTTCGGCGACGTGTTCATTCCTAACGCGCAGGCCAACATGCTCTTCAGTATGGACAGCACCAGGGCGTATAATCTATACGATCCCTGGTATCAGGATCCGATCCGGTATGACATCGGCTTGATGTATTGGGGCGGTGCTGAATTCGTAGAGGCGTACGTGGAAGAGATTCTCTGGGATTGGAACGGCGATGGCCTCATCTCTTACGAAGAAAGTGAGCCGTTTGTGGATCTGAACAACAATGGTCGCTGGGATCGCGGCGACCGCGTAAGAGACGATCAGAATGGCAACGGCCTCTATGATGAAGAGTTGGCGACTGTCGCCGGTTTCGACAAAATGGAACCGTATAAGGACGGTGATATCAATCTGGGTGAACCGTTCTTCGATAACAACAATGACGGCGTGTACCAGCCAGGTATCGACGGATGGGTCAGAGCCGTAGATCCGCAGATCAATCAGGATCTCAATCGCAATAGCCAGTACGACGGCCCACACAGTCCATGGGGCCCGGGCATTCCATACCAGGATCTCAATGGTAACGGTATCTATGACGCTCCGAACAACAGATACGATATCGGCGAGCCGTTCTCTGATGTAAACGGCAACGGCAAATGGGACGGGACCGACCAATTTCTCGATCGCGGTTACGATGCGCGTACGTCCGGAGGCGGAACCTACTACCATGAAAGCAGCTCTGAAACCTGGACTGCTGATTTTAAGATTACGAAGCAGTTGGTCAGAGAGCATGAATTGAAGACCGGTGTGCAGGTGAAGTTCCTCGATCTCAAGTATGGGGAGCTGTTGAATCCCTGGATCCGAAACGAAGTAGATGACGGTGGCCGGTGGGTTGAGCATGGGATTGAGAGAGACTTCTATGATCATAATCCTGTCGAAGGCGCATTCTTCCTGCAGGACGTCATCGAGTACGGTTCTCTTGTTGCACGAGTGGGCTTCCGATATGATTTCTTCCTCCAGTCTGGCGGCGTGGATTCTCTGGCGGAGGATTATGGTGACGAAGGCAAGAAGGTCGTGGACAATCGAAGTAAAATGTCGCCACGTATCGGTATCTCATATCCAATCACGGATAAGGCGAAGATCTACTTCAACTACGGACACTTTTACCAGCTTCCTTACTATGTCAACATGTATCGGAGGCTGGGCTTCTCAACCGGGTATATTGGCAATCCCAATCTCGATTACGAGAAGACTGTGCAGTATGAGTTCGGTGTGAGATACAATCTCTCGGGTGATTACGTTCTTGACATCGCCGGATTCTACAAAGACATCTTCGGGATCATCAATACTCAGAAGGTCAGATTCGGGCAGGAGTTGTATCAGTATGCGAACAGCGACTACGGCCGAAGCAGAGGCTTCGAGATACAGCTCGAGAAAAAGTACGGCGATTACATTGCGGGGTATGCGAACTACACGTATGCGTTCGCTTATGGCAAAGCATCCTCAGAACTTGACAACTACGAGGCTCTGGTTCAGAACAGAGAAATTCCGATTCAGGAGTTCCCGCTCAATTGGG
>DAOVLC010000030.1 GCA_030631455.1 Candidatus Zixiibacteriota bacterium | reverse complement strand
CGAGTTGTCCCGCCTCCGCCGCGAAAGTGACTGTCAGATCGTTGCCGATCACCTTGAATGCGATTTGATTGACGACTTCCGGTATGACCGGGTTGACCTTGCCCGGCATGATCGATGACCCCGGCTGCATCGCCGGCAGGTTGATCTCGTTGAAGCCCGCACGAGGCCCGGAGGACAGCAGACGCAGGTCGTTTGACACCTTTGAGAGCTTAACGGCGAGGCGCTTGATGGCCGAGGAATACATCACGAACGCACCGGTGTCCTGTGTCGCCTCGACGAGGTTCTCGGCGAGTCTGACATCCAGCCCGGTGACCTCGCGAAGATGCTCGATAACTTTCTCCGAGTATTCCGGGTCTGCGTTGATTCCTGTGCCGATAGCAGTGCCGCCCATGTTGACTTCGAGAAACAGGCGAGCGTTCTCTTCGAGTCTCTCTACCTCTTCCCCTAGAGTGACCGCGAACGACTCGAACTCCTGACCGAGTGTCATCGGCACCGCATCCTGAAGCTGTGTCCGCCCTATCTTGATGATGTTCGTGAATTCCTCCGCTTTAGCATGGAATGACTCGACAAGCTGCCGCAGGACTCTGATCAACATCTTGTTGCTGTTTATCAGAGCGATCTTGAGCGCTGTCGGGTAGGCGTCGTTTGTCGACTGCGAGAGATTGACGTGGTTATTCGGATGGCAGTACTTGTATTCGCCCTTCTCGTATCCCAGTATTTCGAGCGCCCTGTTGGCGATAACCTCGTTGGCGTTCATATTGGTCGATGTTCCGGCGCCGCCCTGGATCATATCGACAACGAAGTGCGTGTGATATTTCCCGTTGATGATCGCGTTACACGCCTGAATAATTGCGTCTGCAACCGGCTTCGAGAGGAGCCCAAGATCGAAGTTCGCTTTTGCAGCAGCCAGCTTGACCATCGCAAGCGCAGTGATCAGCGTCGGGAAGTGCGTCAATGAGATTCCTGTTATTCCGAAGTTCTCGACTGCGCGTAATGTCTGGATACCGTAGTAGTATTCGTACGGCACATCTCGGTCACCCAGAAGATCGTGCTCCCTGCGAGTCCTGCCGGAAATATACTGCGCGGCGGCGTCTACCACCCGAGTGCTCGCCTGACGCATCCTTCTCGAAATCACTCTAGCAATAGAGGATAGCACTTTCGTGCCTATTACAGGATTCTCCTCGCACAGTTTCCTGAAGGCTTCCCGGCTAATTGCCAGAAGAGTCGTCTTCAGGAGCGCCCGGGCCGTCGCCGAATGCGGGTAGTCATCCATCAGCGAGCCTTCGCCGAGGAAATCGTACTTGCCAAAGAACGACAGGCGCTTTTCCTCGCCGTACGCGCTCTTCTTGAACAGCTCGACCTCGCCGTCATATATGATGAAAAGTCTTTTGCGATGGCTGTTCTCTTCGAAAATCAGCTGGCCAGGTTCGAACTCCAAAACATCAATGCTGCGGGAGAACAGCCCCCGTTCGTCATCGCTGAAGTCCTTGAACAGCGCTACCCGCCCGATAAACCCATCTATAATTGTCTGTTCCATAGATATCTCTCCTTTTGTGTTGCGCTCCGTCAGGATAGTACGGCGAAACGAACGACAATGCAATAGAGATGTTGGGGGTAGGTCTTTACCTACACCGTCACGTTACTGTCTTTTGGCACCAACGGTGGCATCAGGATTGTCTCACTACGAGCGGGGCCGGTCGAGACTAAGGCTATCCGCGCTCCGGTGAATGCTCCGATGAATCGGACATACTCCTGCGCTTTTTCCGGAAGATCATCGAGTTGCGTTATACCTGAGGTCGACTGCTTCCATCCTTCGAAAGTCTTGTAGACAGGTTCGACCGTGCCGAGATCGTAGAAAGTAAATCTATCATTGCTTTGAGCACTGTCTTTCTGAGTGTAACCGGTGCACACTTTGATCTCAGATAATTCGTCGAGCACATCGAGCTTGGTTATCGTAAGATAGTCGATTCCATTTATCATGACCGACCGCTTCAGTAGATTCAGATCGAGCCAGCCACACCTTCGCGGGCGGCCTGTGGTCGCCCCGTATTCCTGCCCGCATTCTCGGACCTTTTCGCACAGTTCTTCAGACAACTCGGTCGGGAACGGCCCGCTTCCCACTCGCGTTATATACGCCTTCGCCACACCAAAGACTTCGTCGACAAAACCGGGTGGAACACCAAGACCGGTCATCGTTCCGCCGATTGTCGTATTTGAAGATGTCACGAACGGGAACGTACCGAAATCGATGTCGAGAAGAGTGCCCTGCGCTCCCTCGAACAACATCGACTTGCCCTGACCGTGCGCTTCATGCAGGAATCCGCTGCCATCGACTACCATCTCCGACAGCTTCTTGCCGTATTCAATCAATCTATCGTGGAGTTTCGTCACATCGGCATATTCTTCCGACGAAAACCGCTCGATCACTTCAGATTTCATCCTAAAGTTCATCCTTAGTCTGTCCATGAGCTTGTCCGGGTAGAAGAGATCGAACGCACGGATACCAAATCTCGAATACTTGTCGGTGTATGCCGGACCGATGCCTCGCAGAGTCGTGTCGATCTTGCCCGCTCCGCGCCTTTCCTCATTGTATTTCTCCGTCCATTTGTGATACGGCAGAACAAGGTGCGCCAGGCCGGAGACAAAGAGTCTTCCGCCGGTCGACATACCCTCAGAATCAAGCTGATCGATTTCGAGGAAGAACTGATCGAGATCAAGAACAACGCCGTTGCCGATGAGGCAGATGCACTCCGGATGCAGTATCCCTGAAGGTATCAGGTGAAGTATGAATTTCCTGTCACCGATTATGACCGTATGACCGGCGTTGGCACCACCCTGGCACCGCGCCACAATATCGGAGGTCTCAGAGAGAATATCGACGACCTTCCCTTTCCCTTCGTCGCCCCACTGGGTCCCGACTACCGCTCGATTCGTCATGGTTCCTCCTGCATCTATCTAATCTGAGAATCTATCCAGCCTAATAGCTCTTTCTTGCCCCGGCCTGTTTTTGCGGAGAACATCAGCGGTTCTGTCCCGACGGTCAGAACCAGCTCTCTCTTCGTCTGCGCCAGACTCTTCCCAATCTGGTTACCCGAGAGCTTGTCGATCTTTGTCATCACAACCAGGTAGTTAAGCCCATTCTGATTGAGCCACTCATTCAGACTCTGGTCGAGGGGGGTCGGCGGATGACGGCTGTCGACGAGATGCACGACTCCTTTGAGCCAGTCGTTGTCGAGCAGATATGCCTCTATCAGCTCCCCCCAATGCTCCTTGATTGACTTCGAGACTTTAGCGTAACCAAATCCCGGGAGATCAACCAGCATGAGGTTCGTGTTTGTCAGGAAGTAGTTGACTGCTCGGGTCTTGCCGGGAGTCTGCGATACTTTGGCGATATTCTTGATTCCGACAAGTCGATTGAGAAGAGAGGACTTCCCAACGTTAGATCGGCCTGTGAATGCTACTTGAGGATATGGTTCATCTTTGAGGTTATCAGGGCTTACAACCGAGTAAAGGTATCTGCAATCGCTAATCTTTAGCATAACGGCCATTCTTGCCGAAAACGATCTTTGTGACCTCTGAAGCCGTCTTTACCTTGTGTAGTTTCAAGCCATTGAGGAGCTCCTTTGGAAGCTCGCGGATGTCCGTATCATTCTTTCTGGGGCAGATGATTTCCGTAATGCCTGCACGCTTGGCAGCAATGAATTTCTCATTCAGCCCACCGACAGGGAGAACCTCACCCTTCAGAGTAATCTCCCCGGTCATGGCGATATCACTCCTGACCGGCATCTCGGAGAAAGCGGAGATCAGCGCAGTCAGAATCGCAATACCTGCCGACGGTCCGTCTTTCGGAACGGCACCCTCGGGAATGTGCACGTGCACGTCGCGATCTTTGTAGAAGTCGGCCTTGAGCTTCAGCTTCTTGGAGTTGCTCCTGATATACGACAGTGCGGCATTCGCGGACTCTTTGAGCACATCACCGAGCTTACCAGTCAGAATAAGCTTCGAAGATCCATCCATCAGTGAGACTTCGACCGGGAGTATCTCGCCGCCGTGCGATGTCCATGCCAATCCGACCGCTCTGCCGATTACCGGCTTCTTGCCGATTTCCATGTCTTTGAACTTGGGAGCGCCGAGCAGTTTAGTGAGATTGGATTTCTTGACGGCGAACACCTTTCTTTTGCGAGCGAGGACATGCTTCTCGGCATATTTGCGGAAGATTGAGGCGATTTGGCGTTCCAGCTCTCGTACTCCTGACTCGCGAGTGTAATCCCGTATGATCGACATCAGGACATCGTCGCCGATACTTATCGTGAGCTTCTCGACTCCCAGTTCTAAACGGAGCTTCGGAATCAGGTAGTTCTTTGCGATCTCCAGCTTCTCAAAATCAAGGTACCCGGGAAGATGAATAATCTCCATCCTGTCGATCAGCGCCGGGGGGATACCGTGCAACGTATTCGCAGTCGTCAGGAACAGTACATTCGAAAGGTCATACTCGACTTCGAGAAAATGATCGACAAACGTATTGTTCTGCTCCGGGTCGAGAACCTCCAGCAACGCCGCCGCCGGATCACCTCTGAAGTCGGCTCCGATTTTGTCCACTTCGTCAAGGAGAAATACCGGGTTCGATGATCCCGCTTTCTTGAGCGACTGGATTATTCTCCCCGGGATAGAACCAATATATGTGCGTCTGTGCCCGCGAATTTCCGCCTCATCGCGAACACCACCGAGTGACATGCGAGCAAATTTCCGATCGAGCGCCCCGGCAATCGAGCGGCCAACGGATGTTTTGCCGACGCCGGGAGGTCCGACAAAACAGAGAATTGGACCTTTTGCGGCACTGGTAAGCTGAAGCACTGCAAGATGTTCCCGGATTCGCTTTTTCGGTTTTTCGAGGCCATAGTGGTCGGCGTCGAGTATCGCCGTTACTTCCTTGAAATTGCTCCTGTCCTTTGTGAGGATGCCCCACGGCATCCCGAGAAGCCAATCGAGATATGAGCGCACTACTGTCGCTTCTGCCGAGAAGGGGTGCATCTTGCGCAGCCGATCGATCTCCTCCTTTGCCTTCTCTTTCGCCTGATCGGAAAGCCTCAGTTTCTTAAGCTTCTCCGTAAATGCATCAGCTTCAGCATTGCTGTCATCAGCCTGTCCCAGCTCTTCCTTGATAGCGCGAAGCTGGTGCTGGAGGTAGAATTCCCGCTGGCTCTTCGAAAGAGATTCTCTGACATTTCCATCGATCTTCTCTTCGATTCTAAGTATTTCGATCTCCGACTTGAGAATCTCTGCCAGCAGTTTCAGGTGAGAACGTAGATATCGAACCTCGAGTAATTTCTGCTTCACGGTCACTTTGAGCAGTGCATGTGCGCTGACAGTATCCGCGAGCCTCTGATGATCTTCGGTGTTCGAAAGGTATAGGAGTATCTCGTCCGGTATCCTGCGGTTAAGTCTCACGTAGTCCTCGAACCGGCTGACCATCAGTCTGGCCAGAGCCTCTATCTCCGGAACCTGCTTGCCCGATATTGGCGTGAACAACTCGGAGCGAATCATCGCGAAGTTTTCGGACTGGATGTATTTCGAGATCCTTGCCCGCATCACGCCTTCGACCAATACCTTCAGCATCCCGTTTGGGAGTTTCATTACTTGAAGTATACGTGCTATTGTTCCAACGTGATAGAGATCGCTCTCTTTCGGTTCTTCGATAGAGGAGCGTTTCTGAGTGCAGAGGAAAACCAGTTTTTCCTTTACCATCGCTTCCTGAAGAGCATCGATCGAGAACTGCCTTCCGAGCAAGAGTGGGTAGACCATGTGGGGGAATATGACTACGTCCCTAAGTGGCAGCAGCGGCAGATTCGAAGGAATTTCGATCTCTTCTGAGTTATGGACGATTAGCATCTTGTATCACGCACTCTTACGCTGACGTTTCTTCATCTGGAGCACAGGTGGTTTCCCTTCCTTTATGACCTCCGGTGTAATGATGCACCTGGATATTCCTTTGCGTGAAGGAATATCGTACATGACATCAAGCATCGCCTCTTCCAGAATCGACCTGAGCGCCCTTGCACCTGTTTTTCGCTTCTCGGCGAGTTCGACTACCGCATCGAGCGCTTTCGGCTGGAATTCGAGCTTGACTTTCTCCATCTGGAAAAGTTTCTGGTACTGTCTTGTCAGAGCGTTCTTTGGCTCCATGAGGATTCTCAGCAGTGCCTCTTTGGACAGCTCGTGTAGAGCACTCACCACAGGCAGTCGCCCGACTAACTCCGGTATAAGCCCATATTCAAGAAGATCCTGCGGTTCCGTCATGTCGAGCAATTCACCTACTGACTTCTTCGACATGCTCAGAGCAGGTGCATTGAATCCAAGCCGCTGTTTGCCAACCCGGCGTGCAACACCCTTTTCGAGACCGTCAAACGCACCACCGCATATGAACAGAATATTCTTCGTATTCAGCTGGATGAACGCCTGCTCCGGGTGTTTCCGTCCTCCCTTGGGCGGAATCATAGCTACCGTTCCCTCCAGGATCTTCAGGAGACCCTGCTGAACCCCCTCACCGGAAACATCGCGGGTTATCGATGGGTTGGCATCCTTGCGGGCGATCTTGTCCAGTTCATCTATATATATGATACCCTGCTCGGCTCTCTGCAGATCGTAGTCCGCAGCCTGTAGGAGCCGTACGAGGATGTTCTCAACGTCTTCACCTACATATCCGGCCTCAGTCAAGACAGTGGCATCGGCAATCGAAAACGGAACAGACAGCATCTTGGCAAGGGTCTGTGCCATCAGGGTCTTTCCGGTACCGGTCGGGCCGATCAGCAGGATGTTGCTCTTTTCGAGTTCGACATCCTCCGAATCCTCCGAATAGAAAACTCTCTTGTAGTGATTGTATACGGCCACTGATATGGTCTTCTTTGATTTCTCCTGACCGATGATGTATTCGTCCAGAAACTCCTTTATTTCGGCTGGTTTCGAAAGTTTGAATGGTTTCCTTCGAGCGACTTTTAGCCTCTCGGTCTCAAGAACGTCGGTGCAGAGCCCAACACACTCATCGCAAATGAATGCGTTGTAGCCGGAGAAGAGCCTCCTTACGTTCTGAGCCTGCTTCCCGCAGAAGTTACAGCGTTTTTCTTCCATATCGTTGTTACCCATCGGCTAACTCACAAAAAACTGGGCGACCGTTCGGTGGTCAGCCCAGTATTAAAGCTTACAAGATACAGAGACAAATATCAAGTCTTTTTTTCGAAAACTTCGTCGATCAGACCATATTCTTTCGCCTCTTCGGGGGACATGAAAAAGTTTCTGTCGGTATCCTTCTCGATCGTCTCAATCGCCTGGCCTGTATGCTTGACGAGTATCTGGTTAAGAGCCGCTTTGCTTTTCTGCATTTCCTTGGTCTGGATCTCGATGTCAGTCACTTGTCCCTGTACTCCACCCATCGGCTGGTGGATCATGATTCGCGAGTGGGGGAGAGATGTCCGTTTGCCTGCCGCTCCGGCACACAGAAGCAGCGCGCCCAAGCTGGCAGCCAGCCCCACGCAGGTCGTCGCCACATCAGAATTGATGAACTGCATCGTGTCGTAGATCGCCATCCCGGAGGTCACCATCCCACCCGGGCTGTTGATATATATATTTATGTCCTTTTCGGGATCTTCGGCCTCCAGAAAGAGCAACTGAGCGATAACCAGATTCGCCACAACATCATCGATCGGAGTTCCGATGAATATGATCCGGTCTTTCAACAGGCGTGAGAATATGTCATACGCTCGTTCGCCTCTTCCGGTTTGCTCGACTACTATCGGCACTAAAGTGCTCATATTTCTCCTTTCACTCTTATTCTGCGTCGACAATCTCGGAGTTGTCCAGTATGTAACTCTGTACCTTTGCTTCGAGAACCGCTTCTTTAACTTCTTGAACCTTACGGCTTTCCTTGAGCATTTCTTTGGCCTGCTCCGCAGTCATATTATACCTATCGGCAAAAGACTCGATCCACTTATCGACATCCTCTTTCTCCGCCTTAATACCCTGCTGTTCAGCGATTTTGTGCATTAGCAGGCTCCAGCGGATAACTCTGATACCGATCGGGCGATATTTCTCCCGGATTTCGGATTCATCGACATCTTTCCCCTTGGATTCCTTCTTGAAATCTTCGACTACATCTTCGAGATACCTGTCGAGTAATGTCTGCGGAAGGTCAAACTGATTGTGCAGTATGACCGATTTGATCACCTGCTCGCGGATGTCCTCCTGGATTTCCTTGTTGCGCCTTGCCTGAAGATCGAGCTTGATCTTCTCCTTGAACTCCTCGGGTGATTTGATGCCGTCACCGAATTTCTTGAAGAACTCTTCGTTCATCTCAGGCTGGACCTTTTTCTTGACAGCGATCACTTTGACTTTGAACTTGAGCTTCGCGCCCGTAAGGGCTTTCTCAGGATAATCCATCGGGTATTCGACATAAATCTCTTTCTCGTCGTCCGGCTTCATTCCCATCAGCCCATCGAAAAACGCAGGCAAAGCCGTCTCTTTCGCAAGTTCGATACCGAAATTCTTGAACTCTTTCTGCGGAAGTCTATCTTCGAGATCGAAAGTTTTCTCCATGTCGACAGTAACGAAATTCCCTTCCTTTGCAGGTTCGTCGGAGATCTCAAGCGTCGATTCTATGTCGAGAATAGCAGCGTAGGCTCTGTCGACATCGTTGTTCGTGATCGTCTCGGAACCTTTCTTTATCGTGAACCCGGTCGTCTTTTCGATCTTGATTTCCGGGGCAACTTCAATGCTGGCAGTGAAGTTGATCGGCTCACCTTGCTTGATGTCTATGTCTGATACGACGGGAGGTGATATCGGACTAAGTTTGGCCTCTTTCACTATTTCTTCGACCGCTTCCTCGACCAGTCTTTCTCCGACTTCGGCGGCAGCGTCCTTAGCGAAACGGCTCTTAATGACCGATATCGGTACCTTTCCCGGTCGGAATCCGGGAATCTTAGCTTCTTTCTTGATGAGCTTGAAGACCTCGTTGAATTTCTCGTCGACTTTATCCTTAGGGATTTCCGCCTCGATAATTCGTTTGCAGTCTTTATCTTCGGTTATGTTGTAAGTATAGTCCAAGATTCCTCCTGTCAATTATATGCGAAAGAGGGGACTCGAACCCCTACGGCCGAAGCCACTGGATCCTAAATCCAGCGCGTCTACCAGTTCCGCCACTTTCGCAGGGCATTCTCCAGCGCACCAATATCGGGACTACGCGTTTTCAATACAAGTGATTTGCCCCGGTGTGCAGATTCGGCTCCTCAATCTGTGTGTTTTGGCTTGTTCTGTTAGAAAATTCTTAGAAAGAGGTGTATGTAGAATCCCTTCTGCTCAGATTTCTATTGATTTGGCTTTAGGTCTATTATATTATATGCTATAGAGAATGACATGGGCCACATTTAATG
>DAOVLC010000381.1 GCA_030631455.1 Candidatus Zixiibacteriota bacterium | reverse complement strand
GATTCGGAATGGTTGCCAGTTCGGAGGCGGTAGAAGTAGACTCCTGACGGTTGGCCTGAAGCTTCGTATGTGTACTCATGCCACCCGCGAGTCAGTCTGTCCCAATTCTGCGTCTTGACAACCTGCCCCAGCACATTGTGAATATCGAGAGTTGCCCTGCCGGTCTCAGGCATGTAGAATCGTATCACAGTGGTCGGGTTGAACGGGTTCGGGTAGTTCTGCGCCAGCACGAAATCGGATGGAATCAGTGGATCGTCTAGCTCATCTGCTGGCGTTGATGAGTAGGTGCGGCTATTCGCATAGATGTCGTATCCTTCGCCAGTCTCTCTGTTGTCAGACCAGACCGCGAGAATATCCGTGCCGGTCATCGCTATCGAGCTATGCTCACCACGCGCTACAACGCTCGGGTCTGCAATCGGGGTCACTATCCAGACTGCATTGTCTGACTGAACCGTCACCATATAGACCCGCCTGAAGCTGGAACGTGAATCTGTCCAACTCACGGTGTAATTTCCAGATGCGTCTGTTGCAGCGGAGATGTCATCACCTCCAGCCGCAGGCAGGTTTGAGAGGAGGAAACTGCTATCAACAGGTAATCCGAGATTAGTGTATCTCTGCGCCATTACAGCCGCGCCATTTGAATCTGATTCATTGATCCAGGCAATTACGAATTCACCGCTGCCCGGATCGACCGCAAGATCGAAATCGGTTTGGGACGCTGTGGATCTGCTCGAAACAACAGGCACGTTCGATCCGAGAGGAGCGCCATCAGCGCCGTATAGCTGAAAAGAGATTTGGCTAATGCCATCAGTGACCGATCTCCAAGCTATGACTGCGTTGTTGTCATCTGTCATCCCAACTCTCGGCGAATGATTATCAGTCAGTGATGGCTCACTGTTCACTTTGAAATTCGCGCCATCCAACAATCCGCCTGACGATATTTTTTGTCCATAGATGTCGTTCTGACCGTTGCGCGCATCGCGCCACACGACCATTGCCCGCCCGGTCACACACTGAGCCGCGTCAGGCTCGGCCTTGATTGCGCCAGAAATTTCATCACTCACTCGCATCTCATCACCGAGCGCTGTTCGCGCAGAGCTATAACGCCTTGCGAAAATGCTCCATCCGAACAATTCGCCGTCATCACGTGCATCCTGCCACGCGACTACCGCGTATCCGTTGGACGCACCGCCGACTGCGGGTTGGGCCTGCAGGTATGCTGCGTCATCCTGATTGACTTTCTGATTTCCTCCCAGTGGCATCCCAGCAGAGTTACCGAACTGGATGTAAATATCACCGGCATCGTGACGCATATCATTCCACACCGTAGCATAGCTGTCCGCACCGAGATAAGCGATATCAGGCACTGTCTGATGCGCACCGACTTCCACAGATTCCAGCAGTACATCACTTCCTGTGCGACTGCCCGACGAGTCGAGTCTTTGTCTGTATGTGTCATGCTCCGCATCGCGCAAATCTGTCCAGACCACTACGGGGAGATCGTTGTCGCCTATGTCCGCCTTCGGGTAGAATCTGTCGAGAAAGAGGGCGGGATCAGATATAGTGATATTGGAGCCATCGCGATCACCCTGTGCGGTCAGACGAGTTCCGAGTATTTCCGCGCGAGGGCCGTAGCTCGCCCATACGACGAGAAGCGAGCCATTGCCTGACTCTGCGCTCGACACATCCCACGATACGTAGTCGAGGTTGTCGCAGATAGCGAAATTCGAACCGTTCTTGTTGCCGCTGTAATCGATGATCTGCCCGTAGACGACCTGCCCGCCATCTCTGGTATCGATCCAGAGCGCCGCGTATCCGGTTTCGTCGAGATGCGAAAGAGATGTCTGGAAACGGTCATGAGTTCCCGATGCCGGATCGGGGAGAGAGATAAGTCCCGATATCGGAATACCATCGTTTGCGTATACTCTCATCAGAATTCCCACGCCGCTCGATGTAAGCGCGTCCCACGACACCGCAAAGCCTGAACCGCCGCCTGATATAATCTGTGGCGACCAGAAACTGCTGTTCGGAATCGATGTGTTGATCTGGAAATTCGAGTTTATCGGCTCATAGAAATCGTCATAAAGCTGGCAGTAGATATTCTGTGTCTCGCGAGAGTCTTCCCACACAAAGCCGACAACACTGCCGGA
Source organism: Candidatus Zixiibacteriota bacterium (assembly GCA_030631455.1). Lineage (GTDB taxonomy): Bacteria > Zixibacteria > MSB-5A5 > JAABVY01 > JAHJOQ01 > DAOVLC01. Next base: position 704 of record DAOVLC010000381.1, on the reverse strand, counting down.
CAGGAACGCGACATCAGGAAGATTGCACAAATTCTCACCCGGATTGTCGTTCACTTTGAATTTGTCCGTAATCGGGTTCAAACCTTCATCGAAGATACGACCATAAAGGTTACCGTCTTCATCAACCCACGCTACAACCAGATTCCCGCCGACGTCTACATCGCACGACGGCATTCTCTGATCTACGAAATAAGTGTCTGCCACAAGCTGTACGTTGCTGCCGAGTGGCTGATCATCCGCTGCGAATATCTGTGCGTAGATATCGAAATCACCGTTCCGGTCATCCTCCCAGACTACAACATACTTGTCATCAGGGAAGACTCCCACATCGGCATGCTGCTGGCGGAATCTCTCAGATTCGGAATCCGTGTTGATCCGAACGTCGCCAAAAGCCGGCGATGTTGCAGAGGATTGCCTGGACAGCTTGTCCGCTGATTCGAAATAGGAGGGAAGAAGTGCTCCGATAGTTCGGGCGGCGTGCTTAGCCCTGTACGAATCGAGTTGCGATGATTCGCCCAGGACAGGCTGTGCGAGAATCGATAGTAATATGGAAATGGCAATGATTTTTTTCATGCGTACCTCTAACTCGCAATATACTTTTGCAAACACCGTGCCGTCGGCGACATAAAGCGACAATGAAAATCGCAGCCGAGGACAGTCGGGAGCCTCTCCGATTGGGAGCGCTATCAGGTTCATGTTCAGAG
>DAOVLC010000244.1 GCA_030631455.1 Candidatus Zixiibacteriota bacterium | reverse complement strand
GGGGAAGAAGCTGACGATCAGCTCGACGAATGGTGTGCGGTCGATCCTGAATGCCCTGATAAAGAAGGGCTACGTCAAGAAGACGCCGCTTGTGTCGAGAGGGATCGAACTCGCAGGGGAGATGATGTCATCTACGAAGCACCTGCCGCTCGTGGGAACGGTCCCGGCTGGCGCGCCGATTCTGGCGCAGGAGAACATCGAGGGCAGTATAGCTGTCGACACTTCGTTTCTGCCTTCGGGCGAGACATTCACCTTGCGCGTGGTCGGCGAGAGCATGGTGGGAGCAGGTATCGTCGATGGTGATTTTGTCGTCGTTCGGAAACAGAACACAGCCGAGCCGGGTGATATCGTGGTTGCAGTTATCGGTGATGAGGCGACTGTCAAGCGGTTCTATCCGGAATCGGACTGCATCCGCCTTGAGCCGGAGAACGAGACATTCGGCCCGATAGTCGTAGAACTTGACACCCCCGGCTTCTACATAGCCGGAAAGGTTGTGGGGTTGTTGAGGAGGATGTAGGGCGTCTCTCGAACTGGTGACTCGCTCGGAACACCGTAGTGTGCAGCGGTTCGCGCTGATGTGGCAGTATCGAGACGTCTTGAGTTGCGTAACAGGATTGATCAGGCGTATGTATCAGGATATTGAAGAGCCGATTGATGTCATCGCTGTTTTTGAGAAAAGCAGGATGCGGCCTCTCAGGTTCAAGTGGAAAGACAAAGTCTACAGAGTCTCTCAGGTGACAGGCATGTGGTGCAGCGAAATCGGGCGCTACCGCTACCGGCATTTCGCCGTAGTGGATGATGCGTCCAATTTCTTCGAGCTTTCGTTCGACGAGCGCGATACGGCGTGGCTGCTGACCAAGATATCTGCAGAATGAGTGCTATTCCGGATGGCAGTACAGGATGATATAATATGAAGCAATACATTAGGTATGTGATAGTAAGCATTTGTTATAGTAGCTGTTATGCAAGGAGAAGTCATGGATATTCATGAGGCGTTCAAGCTGGTACTCTCGACACCGAAGCAATGGGCTGACAAGCTGCTCGAAGACATCAGCGAGGAAGATTCGATGGTCAGAGGCAAGGACGGTCTGAATCATATCAGATGGCTGGCCGGGCATCTGTGTTACACATCAAGGATAATTGCATCGGGGCTTGGTAATGCGCCTGCATTCGACGAGGAAGAGCGTTACAAGGCGCTATTCGACTGGCAGACAAGACCGTCGAGCGATGCACGCTCCTATCCGTCGCTTGAAGAGATCATGAACAACTATTCCACTTTTCATCAGGCGGGGCTGGATGCAATCGATAAGCTGAGCGATGCCGACATGGAGAAGGAAATCCAGATAACTGACGATTGGAAAGAGAAGACAGAGGATTTCGTAATCAGATTCGCCCAGCATCAGGCCTACCACGTCGGACAGATCGCAGTGGTTCGATCCAAGGTGCTTGGTCGGAAAGGTCTCTTTGACTGATGTTCCCGACCGGGAAAAGAGGGACCATGAGAAGGGGCGCCAGCCTCGACCATGGACTCGCACCATCGGACAGAGTGATTCTGCATGTCGACATGGATGCATTCTATGCTCAGGTGGAGCAGATGCTAAAGCCCGACCTGCGAGGCAAGCCCGTAATCGTCGGACTCGGAAGATCTCGCAGAGGTGTGGTTACCGCGTGTTCGTATGAAGCCAAGGCGTTTGGCGTTAAGTCAGGGATGTCAGGATATGAGGCGTTGAAGCTGTGCCCGCGTGCCGAAGTGGTCAGGGGCTCTATGGACACGTATACCTATCTCTCAGAGAAGACTCGTGAGGTCTTCGGCGATTTCACGCCGATCGTGGAACCGGCGTCTATCGACGAGGCCTATCTGGACATATCCGGCTGCATGACGTGCTATTCCGATGCGGTCGCATTAGCCTCTGCGCTGAAAGCCGAAATAAAAAGGCGGATCGCCCTTGTCTGCTCTGTCGGAGTGTCGGTCAACAAGCATCTCGCCAAGATATCCTCGGCTCTCGAGAAGCCGGATGGATTGACTACGATGTGGCCGCATGAACTACGCGAGAAGCTGTGGCCTCTCGCTGTATCCAAAATCTATGGTATTGGACCTGTCACAACGAGAACTTTGAATGGAATTGGAGTATTCAAGATTGGTGAACTGGCTGAAGCACCGATCTCACTGCTAAAGCGGCATCTGGGCTCGGGTGCTGAGCACTTCAAGAGGATTGCCAACGGCGAGAATGTTTCGTCAGTGCATCGACACGAGGATCTTTCCGACGAAAAGTCGATTTCACACGCACGCACATTCAACTACGACTCCGATGATATCGAGTATCTGCATTCGGTAATCCTCCATCTTTCGGACAAAGTAGTGTCGAGAATGAAGAAGGGAGGCTTCCTAACAAGAACAGTGTCATTGAGAGTCAGATTCTCCGACTTCACGACTATCACGCGGGACAAGTCGCTCCAAAAGCCAACGGAGAAAGTCGAGACGGTGTACGAAACTGCTCGCTCTCTGCTTCCCCTCAGAAGAGTGAATCGTGAGAAAGTGAGGCTGCTTGGAGTCAAGGTGACCAGCCTCTCCAGAGCGGAATCGACACCGCAAATGACACTTTTCGGAGATACAAGATCAGAACGACAGATAGTAGCTGCGAACGCGGTCGAGGATATCCGAAGGAAATTCGGTAAAGAATCTATTGTCAGAGCTGGAAGTCTCAAGTTTATTGAGAGTGGATGAGAGACACTGGCTCCCAGGTAGATCAGGTCCCACAGTCCGGCCGAGCCGGACAAGAGACCTGAGATGTTCGCAACGTAATAAACGCCCCGAGCCATCGGCTGGATCGTGAGTAAGATCGGATGAATGTAGTAGTTTTGACAGAATCCATGCCAGAAGTCGAGGAGATCAGGAAGCTCTTTCTCGAGTATGAAAAGTCACTCGACATCGATCTGTGTTTTCAGGAGTTCGAAAAGGAGCTGGAGAATCTGCCGGGTGAATACGCCGCTCCCCCAGGTCGTTTGATTCTGGCTTTCGAGGACGATGCGATTGCGGGGTGTGTGGCTCTCCGAAAGCTGTCGGATGGGGCGTGTGAGATGAAGCGGCTGTATGTCAAGCCGGAGTTTCGCGGCGCAGGGATCGGTCGAAGACTTGCCGAGGCAGTGCTTCGGGAGGCGAGAACGATAGGCTACACGAAGATGTATCTCGACACTTTGGCCTCAATGAAAGAAGCAGGGGGTCTCTATCAGTCATTGGGATTCGAGGAAACAGAACCGTACCGCTATAATCCATGTGAAGACTGTCGCTTCATGGCCCTGGTGCTTTGACGTCTGGTCAGATCGAGACCTTGTCTATTTCATAACTGAATTGTGTTCTACGGCGAATCGCAATTCGATACAAACGCACCGATTTGCTTGCCGGAAGGATTATTGTCCGGCCAGCAGGGTGAGTCAGCGTCGAGTCTGGCATCATCCGTTACCGGTTCATCGCAGAAAAGGGGGTCATCCGCGAGGTTATTGCGCAGAGTCTGCTGCTCTGAAATCAGTCCGACCCAGTCGCCTCCTTCATTGCCGAAGATGCAGCAGCCTGTGAATGTCGGAATATTGTTTGGGTCATTTATTCCAACAGCCTGACCATCCTCACCATATGCGATGATGCAATAATCGATGTACGGCAGGGAACCTGAATTGCAGCTGAGTCCACTCGCGCCTTCGATGTCGTTGCTGCGGTTTTGTACCAGAGTACAATTCTGAAACCTCGGACTCGCTCTTTCCGCGCAGTATATCCCGCCACCATCGGCTCCGGAGTTCAGATAGAATACGCAGTCTTCAAAATAGGGAGATGAGGAATAGCAGAAAAGTGCGCCGCCGTATCCGGGATTTCCTGCCGAGTTCGAAATGAACTTACATCCGACAGCACTGGCCGATGCATTGAAGAAGTGAATGCCGCCTCCTCGCTCGCTGGCGCTGTTATTCTCGAATCTACAGTTCCTGATCCTGGGATTCGCAGCAGCCTCGGACTTGATGGCGCCTCCTTCAACAAATGCGGTATTCGCGATGAATGTGCAGTTTTCGAAGATTGGAGCGGCAGTTCGGCATGCGATCGCTCCGCCATACTTGGCCTTGTTGGCTGTGAACACACAGTTCGTGAATCTC
>DAOVLC010000142.1 GCA_030631455.1 Candidatus Zixiibacteriota bacterium | reverse complement strand
ATCTACAATAACGAGTTCATCCACAATCATATCAGGGATAAGAGTTCCGATAAGATGGTCTTTATAATGTACAGGAAATCGTTTTTGTTGCTCGACTTTATGTCCGCATTCTTGAAGTTCGATCACCCCTTATAAAGATTCCTTATTTGAATTTTGCCGGGTGCGCTGAGAGGATTGTTGGTAATGGCCGGTAAAAATTTCACGCGTCGTTATGCCGGTGTTGTCAACTTTGACGAGCATAAAGCCCAACGGTGTTTTATCGCCGTTCCAGCAGCACGAACGCACGGTGAAACTTTCCGTTTTACCGATTTGGTGCCGGAGGGTACCTATGTGCTGGTGGCCAAAAAACATCGCGGCCGGCTGATGCTCTTGAACTAATCCATTAAAATAGCGTGAGTCGTTTCGAGAGAGATACATGTTCCTGTCCAGTCCCTTAGGTTCCGGCGGGATGTGAGCGAAGATTATTTTGTGCTGTTCCTTTTGTGCCAGTTGTTCTTCGAGCCATTCACATTGTCCCCGCGGTCCGAAATCTTCGGAGCAGAGTGTGCCGATATGGTCTGTTCCTCTGGCATCGCACAGACCGATGAAGCGGGCTCCTTTGTGGACGAATGAGTAGTAGTCGGCCTCTTTGCCGTCTTGACCGAAGTCCGATGGGAACATCTCTCTCATTTCCTTTTTTCTTTGTGCGTTTTCGTGATTGCCGGAAATGACATGCATCGGAACACTGATCTTGTCGAAGTGGTGCTTGAGAGCCCACAGGTGTACATCTCCAACGATCAATAGGAAGTCAGGTTTTTCGGCGGCGCTTAGTTTTTCCATTTCTTCGACACAGGCGAGAAATTTGGTGACACCATTGCCATATTGCTCTATGTTCGGTTTGGCCTGCTCGGCACAGTGCGGGTGAAGATTCTCTGCAACTCAGCCCAAAAAACACGATTCTTCTTGATTTAATACGAAAAGAGACTAAATTGGTTAAGTCTACATGGGTACGTGAAAACACATTACGGGAGGAACCTGCCATGACGCAACGGTACTGTTTGCTGGGAGCGGTTGGGTTGATTTTGCTGCTCTCTGGCACCGCGATGGGAACCGAGGATGCATGCCGATGGGAACCGCCAGATAACGTCGCGGTTTCCACACCTGAGCCGGTCGCTGAGTCAGGCGACAGGGGAACGTACACCGGGATGATCCGAGTATACGTAATGGAGAAAGTCGGACGCTGGAGTGACGACGGCGGGACAGAGTTTCATAACGCCTTCCTCGCATTCGCGCTTCAGGAGAGTATCAGTTTAACCGAGACTGACACGCTAACATGAGAGCTGGAGTGGGATGGACACGATTACGACGATGATAGTGGCCAGCCTTATGACGATATAGAAGATGGCAACATGAAGGTGATCGCTGCGGTCTTCAATTCGAGCAGCTATACCGGCTACTCGAATCCGCCGTCCAGCGCACCGTTCGCAGTGCATGAAGTGGATGCCACAGCGGGTGCAACGAGCGGGACCACCGGATACAACGTAGAGACGGAGAGTTTCACTCACTCGGTGCTTGTCGAGGACGGCTCGACTACCTGGTGACCAGGCTGTCCCAACGCAGCCAGGTGGCTGCGCAATATCGAAGACGATGGTGATCTTCCGTTTCATTACGCTACTTCCGTGGTAGATGTGAGCGATGATGCGTCTGCCTGGATGAATAGCCAATACAATCTTTACTATGTTCCGACGAACTATTTCGACGGAGGTCATAGCGTAGTAGTCGGCGCTTCTAGCGAGGCCAATTTCAGAAGCAAGATTCAGAGTGCGGGAAGCCGAGAGGTTGTCCCACTCGATCTCGATATCTCGCTGGAATGGCTTGGTAACGCAACGCTTGGAATAAGCGTCAAGCTTAATCAGCGCCTTGCGTGTGTGGACTCCGACGGTGACGGCTTCGGTGATCCGGGATATCCTGAGAATGAATGTCCCGAAGACAATTGTCCCACGATCTACAATCCTTCTCAGGGCGATGCTGACGGCGACCAGATAGGCGATGCCTGCGACGAGTGTACTGATACCGATGGTGACGGTCTGGGCGATCTTGGCTATCCTGCCAACACATGCCCGGAAGACAATTGTGCGTCCGTTTTCAATCCGGATCAGGAGGAGAGTGACGGCGATGGCGTGGCTGATAGCTGCGACAATTGCATCTCCGTCCAGAACCCCGATCAGGAAGATTACGATAATGACGGTATAGGTGATATCTGTGATGTCTGCACCGATTTTGACAACGATGGTTACGGCGACCCGGGATTCCCGGTCAACACCTGCGAGCTGGATAATTGTCCGTCTGTGTACAATCCATCACAGGATGACGCCGACGGCGACGGAGTGGGGGATGTCTGCGACATCTGTCCCAATCATGAGAATGATGATTGCTGCAATCCAACTGAGGGAAATCTCCCACCTGAACTCACATCGCCAGCGACTGTGGAGTTGGCGGCGGGCGATTCGCTGGTCTATGTAGCTACGGCGACGGATCCTAACTGCGACGGCACTGAATTGTCCATCAGCATTTGGGGATATCCAGATTGGTGTCAGCTTTCCGGTGATACTCTTTCTGGATACGTTGAATGTGGCTATCAGAGCGAGTCCTTTGGAGTGACTATTCTTGACGGAGAACTGTCAGATGTTAATCCTATCTCTCTGAACATCGAACAGAATCAAGCTCCGAACATACTCGACAACTTCGGCACTGTATTACTGAAGAATGGGACGGAATTCTCATATTATCCCACGATCGATGATCCTGACGATACGGGGCACATTATCACCTACACGTCAATTCCTCACTGGTGCAGCGTACAGGATGATACGGTGTCTGGAATTGCTCCTGACACCATTTATGAGGAGGATCTTGTGGTCACCGTCGAGGACTTCTGTGGGTCGGATACCTACTCATTTACCGTGAAGACATTCGTTTGCGGTGATGCAGACGGTTCCGGTAACGTGGACATTGATGATGCAGTCTTTCTGATCAACTACGTTTTCGCTGCTGGCCCGGAGCCTGATCCGTATGAATCCGGAGATGCCGATTGTTCCGTAGGTATTGACATAGATGACATAGTTTACATTATAGGCTTCATCTTCTCGGGAGGCAATGTACCCTGCGATGCCGATGGCGACAGCGTGCCGGACTGCTGATTCAGTAACATACTCTTGCAATGCATATGCGGGAGTCGCAAAAGCGGCTCCCGTGCTGTCTTGACTGATAAGCATGATGCTGCATCCCATGGGATTGAAGAACCCCCGTAATTCAAACATCCCCAATATCGGGCTTTTCATCCAATTTCATTTGCCTGGGACTTAGTAAACTCGCCCAAAAAAGTGTAAATGTTCTTGATTTTTCGCGAAATTTAACTAAATTGGTAGAGTTTGCGGGTACGAACGAAACATACATCATAGGAGGGATCTTATTATGATCCAAAGGTACTGTTGGCCTGGAGTAGTAGGACTTATTCTGGTTTTGCTACTCTTTGGCACCGCCACGGGAATCGAGGATGCCTGCCGATGGGAATCAAGTAATCAGACTACTGTACCTGTGCAGGAAACTCCGGCCCTGCTCTCTGGTGACAGGGCGACCTATACGGGCACAATACGTGTTTTCGTCACGGAGAAAGTAGGACGCTGGAGTGACAGCCAAGGCAAACCATTCCACAATGCTTTCCTCTCTTTCGCGCTCGAAGAGGCTATCAGTCTAAACGAAACGGATTCGATGATGTGGCATCTGGAATGGGATGGAAACGACTATGACGATGCTGAGGGCGATCCATACGACGACGTTGTGGAGAGTAATATCAAGGTCATCGCTGCAGTGTTCAATTCTGCCAGTTATACCGGCTACTCAGACCCGCCATCTGGTTACCCGTTCACTGTGCATGAAGTGGATGCTGTCGCTGGAGCGAAGTGCGGTGGAACCGGACACAACCTGACGTTTGGCACGTTCACGCACTCTGTCCTCGTGCAGGACGGTGGAACCACCTGGTGACCATCCTGCCCCAATGCAGCCAGTTGGCTGATCAATATCGATTCTACAGGTGATTATCCACTGCACTACACTTCGATGGTGCTTGACATGAGTGACGATGCCGATGTCTGGATGGACCACGCATACAATCAGCATTGGCTTCCGACGAATTATTTTGATGGTGGCCACAGAGTTATTGTTGGTGCCAACCAAGAAATCGATTTCAGAGATTCGATTCAGTATTCAGGCGCCCGAATGATCCTGCCGTTGTTTTTGGAGGTTTCGGTAGAGTGGCTTGGCGATGCGAGAATCGGCATCGATGTTCTGCTTAGACAGGGTAACTCATGCGGAAATGATTCTGACAGTGACGGTTACGCCGATCCGGGACATCCCGAGTATGACTGTCCTACGGACAACTGCCCTGATATCCCGAATATGGCTCAGGATGATCTGGACGATGATGGTCTGGGCGATGTGTGTGATCCCGACATCGATGGTGATGATGTCCCCAACGAGGAGGATGACTGCCCGTACGCTTACGATCCTCTTCAAGAGGATAATGATGGCGATGGCTTTGGTGACGGCTGTGACAACTGTCCCGGAGTATTCAATGAGTACCAGTACGACAGCGATGGGGACGGTATTGGCGATGCCTGTGATGAGGAAGGCCCATACATCCAGTGCTGTCTCGGCTTGCCGCCATTATGGGTTGACGAGCCTTACTATTATCAGTTCATAGCTTACGGTGGTGTCCCACCATATGAATGGGGCAGGCTTTCCGGTCAATTGCCTGATGGACTAACACTGGAGTCAGATGGAGTATTGTCAGGCACTCCAGAGGAACCGGATACCACGATGTTCTTCCTGCAAGTGAAGGATTCGATCGATACAATAGATCGCATGTGGGTCACATTGGAAGTCGGAGTTCTGCCGCCTCCTGAATATATCTGCGGCGATGCTGATGGCAGTGAGGATGTTGATATAGACGATGTCGTGTTCCTGATCGCGTACATCTTCTCCGGCGGTGCACCGCCTGACCCGTACGAATCCGGTGACGTCGACTGTTCCGGCAATGTTGATATCGATGATGTGGTCCACCTGATAAGTTACATCTTCTCAGGTGGGAATGCGCCGTGTGATACTGACGGGGACGGGGTGCCGGATTGTTGAGGTGATTTATGAAACAAATGCAAGACACGACAGGAAGTCCATACTGGGAATTT
>DAOVLC010000147.1 GCA_030631455.1 Candidatus Zixiibacteriota bacterium | reverse complement strand
GGCGTCATGGGTCAAAGACGGCGACGAGGTTTCAGGCATAATAGCCGTGATAAGGGATATCACTGAGCGCAAGACCGTGGAGAAATCCCTGCTTGAGAATGAAGAATTCAGCAGAGCCGTGATTGACCGGTCTCCTCTTGGAGTTTCTGTCCGCAGCCACAACGGCAGTCTGCTCTCGTTCAATGAATCCTGGAAAAACATCTGGGCATTCTCCGAAGAGGAGATTCGCAAATTCATGACTCGGGAACGCACCGGATTGAAGTTTGATAAGAACGACGATTATCTCGGTGATTGGTCACAGGAGGTCAGGCACGTATATGAGGAAGGCGGATATCTTCACATTCCCGAGGCAAGGGTACCGAATTGTCGAGAAGGAGCCGCTCAGTGGGTGTCCCAGTACTTCTATGCTATCAGAAATGGATCCGAGGAGGTCGAACGTGTCGTAATCCTCACCGAGGATATAACGAAGCGCAAGCGGGCTCTGCAATTACTCAAAGAGAGCGAGGAGAAATTCAGAGCAGTCGCGGAAACGGCAAACTGTTGCATATCAATCTACCATGGCGAGGATACGTTCTATAACAATCCGGCTGCCGAATCGGTGACAGGCTACACTGCTCAAGAACTCTTGAAGATGAAACTCTGGGACATAATACGCCCGGACTACAGAGAACTGATCAGGGAAAGCAGTCTGAAGAGGCGAGATGGTGAACCGGTTCCAAATCAATACGAGATCCCTATCATAACAAAGTCGGGTGAGGAACGCTGGGTTGAGACGAGAATAGGTGAGATTGTATTCGAAGGTAAACGTGCCTCGATCTCTACCGCTTTCGATATAACCGAGCGCAAACGAGTTGAGGAGGCATTAAAGGAGAGCGAGGAGAAATTCAGAGCAGTCGCAGAAACAGCAAACTGTACTATTGCTATCCTCAGGGGTCTGGATGTTCTCTATCTAAACCCTCACGTTAAATCGCTAATCGGCTATACATTTGAAGAACTCTCAAAGATGGATCCTGCGAGTCTAATTCGGCCTGACTACAGACAGCAGTTAAGAGATCAGAGCCAAAGAAGGAAGGAAGGGAAGCCGGTTCCGAATCAGTTTGAGGTTCCTATTCTCAATAAAGACGGTGAAGAACGCTGGGTTGACGTAAGAGTCGGACAGACCCAATTCGAAGGCAAACCTGCCGCTATAATGAGTGCATTCGATATTACGGAGCGAAAGAGGGCTCAAGAGGCGCTGCAGGTTTCAGCCCGGCAATGGCAGACTACCTTTGATGCCATAAGCGACGCAGTCTGTCTTGTCAGCTCGGAAGGCATCGTACTCCGCTGCAACAAGGCTTCAGCAGATATCCTCGGCAAGCAGATCAGCGAGATCATCGGCTCTAAGTGTTGTGATCTGCTGTATCAGGATCAGGAATCTGCTGTAGAATGCCTGATGGACCGGGTGCTTGCTACTCGGGCCAGAGCAGACTCCGTTCTGCCTTCAGGGGACCGATGGCTGAATGTCAGTGCAGACCCGATCATGGATGAAGCTGGCAGTATCATCGGTGCCGTCGCAATTATTGTCGACATCACCCAACAAAAATCAGCGGAGGAAGCTCTAAGTGCTGCCCATGAGCAGTTGAGTGCAAAACACTTGGTACTCACAGAGAAGAACACCGCACTCAGTCAAGTCTTGAACAACATCGAAGAGGAAAAGCGAGAGACTCGAAATCAGATAGCAGAGATCGTTGAGCGGACGCTGAAGCCGGCTCTCAGAAGACTCAGGAGAAGTGACGGATCGATTAATGAAAATCAACATCTCATTCTTGAGAGAGGTCTCGATGATCTTAGCTCTGGGAAGGGCGGAACAAGCAGGCTATTCTCAAAGCTATCACCAAGAGAGATAGAAGTTTGCACTCTAATCCAGGGTGGGCACACATCCAAGGAAATCTCAGACACATTATGCATCTCCCTCCCCACCGTCAAGAAACACAGAGAGAATGTCAGGAGAAAACTGAAGCTCACAGGAGGAGGTTCCAACCTCACCAGTTTCCTTAGGAATAGTTAGGGCGTACTAATGTGTACGCACTTCGTACGTGTTTTATACGGCTTGCATGATCGATAAAACATGTGTTATATTGCGTTTATACTGGTCGACTTTTTAGTCACGGGAAGGTGTTTCTGAGTTAGTATAGATTACGGGTCTCGCTGGGCGAACCCCTAGGGCGGAAAAGGTTCGTACCTTTTCCTTGAAAGAGCCGGCGATCGGGGCACCGCCGGCTTGTTTTTATCCCCTCTTCATGCCATGGCATTGTGGAATTTGTGCCGACCTTCGGCTTTGGCCGATGCGCGGGTCTTGAGTCAGATGAAGTAGCTAAGGAGCAGGTTCCGAGGCTTCTACAGGACGATCACTATCTTACCGATCTGAGTGTCGCCATTCGACTCCACACAATAGATGTAGATGCCGCTGGTCACTAACTCGTTGTTCTGCGACCGCATGTTCCATGTCAGTTTTGAATCGGCATTACTGAAATACCCGGGGTGTGCCAGAGTCCTCACCAGATCCCCGCTCACTGTGAATATCCTGATCGTACAACTTCGCGGCAGGTTCACAAAGTGAATCCGTCGTTCATGATCGACAAATCCCGTCTTGTAGGGGTCCTCGTATCCGGCTGAGGCATACCCGCCGTCGCTTTTGTATGGGTTAGGATAGACCTGCACTTTGAGATTGTGCTCTTCGACGTATGCAGCATCGTTGATCGTCCAGACCTCGACGGCATTGGCAAGCGGGGAACTCTCCATAGCCTCCAGCCCGGTCTCAAAGTCACCGAAGTCAAAAGCTGTGACCGCCAGATACCACGGGACTGACGAGAGCAGATTCGCAATCGAGAACTCGTACTCATAGTACTTGTGATAAAGGGTCGAATCTCCGGTGAGCGGATCTATGTCGCGAATCCAATTGTCGGCAATGGTCGTGTCGAGGTCAGGCGTCACTGAACCAGCTTCGATCTCACCGGTGAATCGCTTCTTCATACCGCGCGGATCGGAAAAGTACTGGTTCCAGTCTACCGGTTCGAAACAGCAGACGGAGGAATCCTCGGCCAATCCAACACCTGGCTCACTGCATGGGTAGCTCTCGGGGTCGAAATCTCCCCCATAGTAGCTCAGAAGCCAGTCGAGCGACAGCGGAGCTTCGCTATTGAACCATTTTTGCCTCTCATCATCCCAATAGAATCTCTTGAAATCGACCAGATCATGGGATGTCACCAGCGCGAAGCTGTTGACGTTACGCAACCTGCCCAGATAGATACGGTAGCCCTCGAAATCCACCTGCCGGGTGAATGGATCAGGCGTAGTCTCAGTAATCAGGCCGTTCCATCTCAGGTAAGCACCGGACTGAGTGGTCCTCAGCCTCAAAAGAGGCGGTGGTGGCGCGGTCGCGGCCCTGAAATCGGGAACTCCGTCGCCAGCATAGTAGAATGTGTCAATGACTATGGTGCTATCAGACAAAGTATCTTCGATCTCCCAGAACGGGCCGGCGAAACCATCGCCGTCGGTATCGTACCCGGGATTATCGTAGACCCAGCTTGCCCAGACACAGTTTTCACCAATATCCTCGAATCCAAATGTCGAGTAGTAGATTTCCGGATGGTACTGGTCGAACATGAGGTCAGTGAAATCCGTCGGCTGCCGGTGGAACTTCTCGCCCGCGACGTATGCAATCGTAAACGGCAGCGAATCATAAGCCGGAATCTCGAACGGTCCCACGGACAGCACATACCGTGTGTCTCCGCCAAGAGCCATCTCCATACCGATTCGCGAGACCGGAGGGAGCCATCCGTGCTCCCGGAAATCGACGGCAGCGAATATCTGATCGTAGTCGTGTTCACCGTTGGACATCAGATAGTACTTGTTCTGATCCCCCTCGGGTGTTCCCATGCCGCCGCTTCCATAGTTCCGCCTCGTAGCCTCCAGCATCGGTCCCCAATCGAAATAGACATCCGTGTTGGAATTCCACCAGTTGAATGATATCTTTGCATTCCGGAGAGGGGTACGCATTACCTTCACGCCCGTCACTCCCTGAACGCTGCTTGGTCCGAAGCTTTCAACGCTCTCAGGGTCGCCATCGTTGTCCGCAATCCATGCCAGATTGATCGTATCGAGATACCCGTGCCCCACTCGTGATGGCATCGTTTCCCTGAAACCGCACATATCGTCAAGCATCCCGCCCGACTGGCTTGATATATGGCTGACATCACCATCGACATAAATGCCCGCATAGACCTTCTTAAGGTCGCGATGACCGATGTTCCTAATGCTGTAATCCACGAGCACAAAATCCTGGGCATAGTCAACAGACCACGAGTAGCTCCTCTGGGTCACTTCTATGTTCAGAGGGGAATGCGGCAGCCCATCCCAGTCCGAACCGGTCCATCGGTAGTCAACCAGCGTATCGGTGTAAACCGCGATGTAATCGAGATCGGATACCGCGTCTTCATCGTAGTACTCATCGCTTGGCCTGCTGGAGCGTCTTGTCAGACCGCATTCCGGCTGTGCACATGGCCACATTTCGTACATATAGCGCCAGCCTTCCGAGCCGGCGGTTACAAGTGTGTCGGAACCGACAATCGCTCCGATCCAGAGTGAGGCGGCATAGAGATACTCCTGCATCGATCCCGCGGGAAATTCGCATGATACCGCACTTTCGCCGGTTTCGCAGTCCATCCAGGAGCCGCTCTCGCTTCCGATCAGACCGACATTGGAGACTGCAAGCCGCATGTTGGTGTACTTGTGCACACATGTCTCGTAGTAAGGAACTTCGATAAGCTGCGACTTGAAGAGGCCGTCGACTCCCACGGAACGCTCTGCCTTCTCGCTCTGAGCGGCGCTTGCCTGCTCGGGTGTCACAGGCTGAATCAGAACGAGAAGTAAGAGTATGGACAGGAAACTCAGCGGTCTTGACCTGATGTGACCCGACATATCCAAAAGATACCCTGCGCTCTGAACTCTGGTCTCAACACATCTGCTGCACAGGTGTGACTTGCAGTAGTAATATACGCGAAGCTGCGGCGGTTTGTCAAATCAGCAGTCAGGATTTCCGGTAAACTGCCCGCAACTTCCGGCTCTTCATCCCCGTATGATTGCCAATATGATTGCTACCATGATACAAATGTCTTGTGCGGATCG
>DAOVLC010000363.1 GCA_030631455.1 Candidatus Zixiibacteriota bacterium | reverse complement strand
GCCTGTTATCCTCGGCTAACGCGTTCTGCTCGGCCTCGATCGCCTTGAAGGCGATCACATCCGAGAACGCAACGGCGAAGTTGATATCTTTCTGTCCGAAGAATTTCCCACCGAGACCCGCGGCATCTTTCTGCAGCAAAAGCAACCCAATCTTTTGATCGGAAACCTGCAGAGGGATGATCATCACGCTCGTCACATCCTGCATCTTCTTCAGGAAGGCCGACAAACCGTTCGCCTGTGCGAAATCAGGCGCTGTAGCGAAAACCGGTCTTCCCTCAAGCTTCTGCAGTTGCTCTTGCGACAGTGACCGGCACAGATCGCAGGCGCGATCATCGCCGAACTTCACCGCAGCAAGTACTCGGAAGTCATCGACCGAGCTGCCATACACGCCAATGAAGGCGTGATCGGCGCCGACACGTCGCGCAAGAACCTCCAGGTTCTCATCGAGCGTGCCTTGCCTTACATTCTTGTATTCATTATCCGAAAGATAGTTCTTGAATAGAAGAAACTCATTCTGCGGCGAGAGGGCACAATCGACAAGATTCTTTTCGAGACCGTGCCGCGCGAGCCGTGCGGAGTTTGTTTTCTCAGTCTCGCCGAGAGCGCCAAAAAGCGCTTCGGCTTCTTCGATTCCCTTCAACGCCAGATCATACCTGCCGAACCGTGAATGCAGGTCAGCCTCCACGAGCCAGCTGTCTGCGACCCAGTACCTCGCCTCCACCTCCTCAAACGCGAACCTCGCAGTCACAACATGAGCCTGTGCCCGGCGATACTCATATTCGGAGCCATGAATGAAGTTCTCGCGCGCAAAATCGAGGAGCGCCAGCGCCTGATCGAACTTCGTCGACAGACCAGCGAAGAGTTCTTCGGCTTTGCGCAAATACTCGGCTCCCTCCTCTTTCTGGTCGAGTTTGAACTTAGAGATTCCGAGCACTCTGAAGGAATGAGCTATCTCGATTTTCTCACCGATCTTTGTCGCGATGCGAAGGGCTTTCTCGCTGTCCTCTGTCGATCTATCGTAATCACCAAGTGCAAGGTACGCCTGTGAGCGGTAACGATAAAGCTGTGAGGATAGCGCGCTCTGAGGAGCTATTTCTTCGGCTTTAGATATACCTTTGTTTAGTGTCTCAACGGCTTTCTTGAGTTCGCCAAACTCCATGTAGTACAGGCCGAGATATTCCTTGTAGATGATCGACTCACGATGGAACTGCTTCGTTTGCTCCAGAGAATGCTTCGCTTCCTCAAGGCAGTACCACGCCTGCCTCTGGTTGCGGCGCAGGATCGAGAGGTATCCGAGCGAAAGGAGGTTAATAACAAGTGAATCCTTCATATTATAGAGGCGATTTTCATCAATGCATGTTCTGAGAAGATCGGCGGCATCATCCCAGTCTCCGGACTTGATGTAGATTCTGGCCAGGTTCGATGAGTACCGCGTCAGCGACATCGCAACCCTTTCGTTGCCGGCTGCATGGCTTCTGAGGCTCTCTATCGCTTCCTTGAGATATTTCGCCGATTTTTCGTAATCGCCGCGGACATAAAGGACCCACGCCAGTTTGTTGTAGCAATCGAAAATGCCCGCACGATTCCTGATTCTTCGGAATGTCGCGAGGGCATCACGGGCGTAGCTTTCGGTCTCATCCATCTCACCGAGTGAGGAATAGATGCGCGAAAGAAGAAGTTGTATTTTCCCGACCTTCCTGTTCTCCGTCGAGACCCGTAAAGCATCGAATGATTTCAGGGCAAGTTCACGTGCGATATTGTATTCTGCACTCTCCTGGGCAATCTTTGCAGAGAGGAAATTGACCCAACCTTCTTTGATTGAGCCGGGATTTACCCTGGATTCCTCCTTATATCGATTCAGCTCTTTTGTCGCTTGATCGATCTTGCCCTGGGATATCAGAAGTTCAATACTGTCTAAGCTTCCTTGGGCAGTGAATTCAGTCTTTTTTAGGTTTGCACTCATCTTTCAGATTTTGACAGTTCGCCTCTCGGCAGAACGGTTTTTGGCTCTCTGACTTCCACGATCGAAGAACGCTGCGCAGCATTCTTCTTCACTTTTTCACTTCCATAATCCCGCAGAACAATAATCTGCAGATCGAAGATACCCGAAAAACCTGCGATCCCTGGGAAAATGATGGTGATAATACCTCCATCATCATCTGTGTCTGAACCACCGGTCTCAAGTGAGACTCCGGAGTCACTCACGACGATCTTGTTTTCGTCCCACGGATCTTCGGCTCCAGGAAGTGTGGAAAGCCAGCTTGCAGCCAAAAACAGACTCAGAAAAAAGAGTCCTAAAAGTCTTGACAGCTTCATACTGACCGCCTCCAGTAAAAATCAACTTGGCTTATGCCAATAATTCTCAACAGCATACACCTATACACACGCCTCCTATTTAAATATTAACTATCGGCGCAGAACTTGTCAAGTCTTTTTTTGAGCTTTTTTCGACATTTCTCTCCCTTTTCATATCTCAATGCCATATAACAGATTCCACGAATGCCTGTCCCCGCCACTGAATGGGTTACAAAACGCGTCTCAATGGCACCTTCGGCGCAAATTCTGCGACAGAAACGCATTCCCGATCAATGTCCGGACTGGGTTTTGGGTGCAGTGGTGCCCAAGCCTCACCAATGCACCGTAGCAGCCGGGATGTTCATCGCCCGTCTTAGCCGATTCATACTTGACACAGGATTGCGAAGTAGTAATGAATCCATAGCTCTCTATTGCAGACATCAGGAGAACTGTGCCCACGCGAAAGCGGTAGAGGGTGACAGCGCAAGCCGCATGTTCCCTTGCTGATCCGGAAGGGAACGGAGACTTGGGAGGGAGCGATGAGATACTCTTTACTGATTGTTGCAGCGCTTGTCCTCGTCGGTAGTTCTGCAACCGCAGGTGACTACATACGCATCGGCGTCGACTCGAT
>DAOVLC010000278.1 GCA_030631455.1 Candidatus Zixiibacteriota bacterium | reverse complement strand
TTCGAGCCGTTCTTCACCACCAAAGAGACAGGTAGAGGGACCGGCCTCGGACTGTCGATTACATACGGAATTGTCAAAGAACACGGGGGCGATATAGCCGTACAAAGCGAGCCAGGCAAAGGAACGAAATTCACCGTTATTCTGCCTCTCGACAGCACCACAACGGCCACTGACAGAATTCGCACTGACGATCAGGCGCAAAAACTGCTCGCCAAAATAGCCACGAAGGAACAGAAATCGGAAAGCTGAGCTAGTATTCTGGCGGTGGATTCCGAATCCAACACGATTCAGACGCGAACACAGCGCCCTTTTCAATTCCCCACCGATCTTACTCCTTAAGACGAGATAGAGGGTTCAGAAATGAGACAGATCGCCCGATAATAGTAATCGGAGAATCTAATCTTATGGCTGCACCAAAATGTATCAACAGGATACTCATCGTGGATGACACGCCTGTCATCCGCAACCTTCTCGAGGAACTCCTTGTCTCGGAGGGATACTCCGTTGTCTGCGCAACAGACGGCCTGGAAGCTCTGAAAATCATCGAAAACGAGAAGCTCGATCTGGTTTTTTGCGACATCCACATGCCGCGCAAGAACGGACTCGACACGTTGAAGGAATCGAAGGATCTCGACCCTGAGCTTCTGTTCATCATGACGGACAGCCTTCCTGACGAAATGGCTGAGGCCGCACAGCAGCACGGCGCCATTTCGTGCATCAGCAAGCCGTTCGAGATAAAGGAAATCCGAGAGTGTGTGCTTCATGCCGAATCTATCTACTCGAAAGAGCGAAATGTCGAAAGCCTCCACACGCGGTGAAAAACAGACAAAACTTCTCGTAGTCGACGATGAGGAAATAATCCTCAATATCGCGACCGATGTCCTTGAGAGCGAGGGCTACGAGGTCAAGACGGAATCGAATCCTCTCAAAGCTCTGGCCATGGCCAAGGAAGAGAAGTTCGATTTTGTATTGACCGATATTAACATGCCGGAGATGAACGGCCTCGAACTGGTCAAGAAGATACAGGAGGCTGACTCGGACGTTGGCGCGATATTCATGACCGGCTACGCTAATCTCGAGACAGCTAAAGAAGCGATACAGACCGGAGCTTACGATTACATAATGAAGCCTTTCGAGTTGAACGAACTCAGGGCTGCCGTCACCGACGCTGTCGAGAAGAGACGCCAGCAGGTAGAGAAATCGGAAGGCAACCGCCTCGATCGCCTTTCTGACCTGGTCGAAGTTCTATATACAATGGGGGATAAGACAAGTCTTTTGAAACTCTCGCTCGGCCTTGCGCTCGTCAATTCGGGTCTGTCGACAGGGTTGATCTCGTGCTGGGAAAAGAAATCAGGTGAATTGGTTCTTATATGGACGGACAGTGTCAGACAGAGCAACTTCCACGAGATCATAATCCCGCTCAATGATGAGCAGGCAGCCGAATGCTTCGATTTTGAGTCTCCTCTGAAGGAAAACGGGTTGGACAACCACCCACAGATCACGAAACTGAGCCGTCTCGCGCCAGAAGTCAACACCGTTCACAGGTATTTCAAGTCTGACCTGGGCAATACATCGCTCAGTGCCTTCCACCGGGATCAGTTCTCCATGCTGATATGCATCGAGGATGAGTCACCCGATGAGACGCTCTCCGAAAGCGATTTGAAACTTCTGAACATCGTCATCAATATGGCGATGGTGATCGTAGAAAACGTCGTGTTACTGGGCGAATCTCAGCAAGCCCTGCAAGAACTGGAAAGATTGCACGATCAGATGGTGGGTCTTGAAAGAGTAGCTACACAGGGGATAATGTCCGCTGAAATCGGCCATGAACTGAACAACTATCTCAATATCGTCAGGTCGAACTTCGAATTGCTTCAATTGAAGTCGAACATAGCCAATCCCGATGAAGTAAGTAAGTATATGCGAGGTATCGAAGATAGCCTCGAACAGATGACGCGGTTCACTTCAAGTCTTGCCGATGCGGCAACGCTCAAGTCGGAAAAATCGAGTATCGATTTGAACGAGCTTATAGACGACATAATCTCCTTCCTTTCCCCTCAGAAGAAGTTTCGCAATATCAAGCTGACCCACAGTGGAGTTGCGGATCTGCCCAAAATCAAAGCCGATACGAGACAGCTCCAGCAACTTTTCTATAACCTCTTGAACAATGCAGCAGAGTCATTGGCCAACGCAGACAAAGCTGAAAGATGCATTACCATCTCGACCGAGTTTGACGATTCACAGGTTCGAATCGAGGTCTCAGACAATGGCAAAGGGATACCGGAGAAGCTCCTGTCGAGCATGTTCTCATGCAGGTTCACCACTAAGACTGGCGGCCATGGTTTCGGCTTGATTGTCTGTAAGAAAGTTGTCGAGAATCACGGCGGCACAATTGATATCAGATCAATCGAGGGAGAAGGAGCCACCTTCGAGATAGTCATCCCGGCTTAGCATGCCAGTACAACGGCATTTACGATCAGCCAATCAAGTCATCTTCAACGCAGAGAGCCGGCACGCCGGCTGACGAACCGATCAGTGTGCTTGAGTGTCAATGCACGAGTGTCAGCTTGACTCGATACAGCCGTAGGTTGGAGAAGCACCGCCCAGGTAGATATATGTTAACAGTGATATAACGTCGACTATATCGAAAACGCAGTCGTTGTTTACATCGAAACGATTCGGATCATTCGGCATCGGGTAATCCCAGTAGAGTACCTTGAGCATCATGGCACAGTCCACTAGCGTATAGCGGCTGTCATCGTTCACATCACCTGCCACATTGCGCGGAACCCCGAACAGATTGGCCACACTGTTTATCATTGCACGACCCGAATCATCATCGATATGGAATATCGGAAACCCAAGAAGAACGAACTTCAAGGAGTCGACCTCACCATAGAGACCGCATGGTTGATTGTGCGAGGCATCACCCGGGTCGATCGAAATATAGCGATATATGGGAGAAGAGATCAGGGGATCGTAGTGAGAATAATTAACGGCAAGGAGATACGGTTTGTCACCCCAAGCGTTATACAGAGAGCCTATAGCAGAATCGACAACCGCATCGGGCCACGTATCTTCCCCTGCGGCCTGGACAAAGTAGTTGTTGCGTACCTCATGACTGCTGTCTGAGCCAAACCAGTCACTAGAGTAGCTTCCAAGGGATCCTCCCACGAACGTGCCACAGATAAAGAGATTCGTCCCGAAATCGGAAACCCAATCAAGCGCCGGCAGGCTGCTGCCGACTCTCGTAAACCCATCGTTTATCCACATGATTGAACGATACTGGCCGAGCTCCTCAATCGGAAACTGCTGGCCATCATTCAACATGTAGTCATAGCGAACATCCGAGAGGAAGTAACGGTATTTCGACATGGCGACTCCGGTATCAGTGATGCCTGTCGGCGGCGCAATCACCACAAGAAGATCTCTGTCGAAGAAAGCTCCACGGCTGGAAACAACATCGGTCGGAGAGGACTCGTTTGAATCTGAGTCAAAAGTTTTCACGAAATAGTCGTAATAGTTATCGCTCACGATATCAGAATCCGCCCAGGCATTGGTATCTACCGTGACAACATGCGTGAAATCGTCCGCACCGCGGATTGACCTATAGACCCTGTACCCCGTAATGTCAGTATGTATCGATCTCTCCCAGCTCTACTCGATTGACCTGAACGCAGGCATTGCGGCAATATCCGTCGCTGGGTACGGAAGGGAAACTGGTATACCT
>DAOVLC010000104.1 GCA_030631455.1 Candidatus Zixiibacteriota bacterium | reverse complement strand
GGTTAAGGAACTCGACGTTGATCCCCTAATCCACCTTCAGCTCTCCAATCAGGCGTTCGAGTTCCAGATGGGATATTCGAGCCTGATAACGTGCGGTTATCAGAGATACCTGTGCCAGTGAATAGCTGGCCTGGGCATCTCGGAATTCCAGAGAGCCGGCAGCACCCAGTTGATGTCGCTCCCTCTGCAAATCGAGATTCTGGCGGGCGGCAAGTATATTCTCTTCCTCCAAAGCGACCATATCCATCCGCTCACGATAGGTCTCAAGCGTCTCTTTGACTGTACCGATTAGACGGTTGCGGGCATCTCGTAGAGCCAGCGCCCGACTATCGGCCTCGATCCTGGCGTTCTGCAGCTCTATCTTATCGCGTCGTCCATTAAACAGATTAAAGGATACAGCAAGCCCAACAGTGCCATCGGTGGTCTGAGTGCCGACATCCCGGCCCGGATACTGCCCGGCGTCACTGTTGATAGTCCGATCTATGTAGCCGTAGTTGGCAAACGCATTCAGGCGGGGCAGAAAAGCCGAGTGTGCGCTTCGCACGTCACCATCTGCGATCTTCCTGTCGAATTCAGCTGTCTTGAGACCGCTATTGCGCTCTAAGGCCATGTTAAGCACCTCGGAATCGCTCAGAGTCAACTCCGGCACGTCGATCTTATTACTGACTGAGAATTCCATGTCCGGATCCTGCCCAAGGAGAATATTGAGTTGCTGACGTGCAATTGTCACCTGAAGCTTCTGATTCAGCAATGCCGACTGATCGGAGTTGAACGCCACCTGAGCATTGAGGAAGTCTGTAGAGGACGATCCTCCGAGCTGCTTCCGCACTCGCTCCCTCCCGAGCCGTGTCTCGGAGATATCGCGCGTCTCGCGGGCAACTTGCAAGAGTTGCTCCTGTCGCACCAGATTGAAATAGGCTATTGAAATGGCCACAACCGAGGCCTCAATCCGATCCTTAGCCTCATAGTTTCCGAGAAGTGCAAGATCGTTGAATTTCCTGCGATCTATGAACATACGGAAACCGTCGAACAGCGTCCAGTTGAGCGCCACTTCGGCGTTGAAGTTATCGAGATCGGAAGTCGCGGTTGAGGGAGGAAGATTCGTCTCCTGATCGCTGTCAGTTCTGCTGTAGCCGGCTGAGACATCCAGAGTCGGAAGAAGACCCGCGAGTCCCCGACCTCTGTTGTTGTCCGACGCCTTCGCCTGGTTGCGGGCGATCTGAATATCATAGTTGTTTCGCAATCCTAATTCAATAGCATCCTCAAGAGTCAACATCTGCTGAGCACACAAAGAAGATGTTAAGATGAGAACTGCCATCACTGTTTTCTTAAGCATTTCTGATACCCTCGACTTCAGGAGAATCAACGAATCTCAGCTTGAGTTCTTTCACTGCCGGCTCAACGGACTCCGGCGTTACAGCTCTACCTGAAGCCAACCTCGCAAACTTCACTCGAATGCTGTTGAACGCCAGGAATGCCGACGGTAGAATGATTAGCAAGATCATGGTGCCGAAAAGCAAGCCGTAAGCGACCGAGGCCGCCATCGGAATAAGAAACTGTGCCTGCCTGCTGGTCTCCAGTATCAACGGGCCCATTCCGAGAGCCGTCGTCAATGTCGTCAGCAGGATTGGTCTCAAGCGGGCAATCCCTGAATTGAAAACGGCATCCTCTACCTTCTGACCCGAACGCAGGAATCTGTTGATCTGATCCACAAAGACAATGCTGTCGTTTATGATTATCCCGGACAAAGCCATGATGCCGATCAGCGACAGCAAGCCGACCTGCAGACCTTGAATCCCGTGTCCCCAGATGGCACCAAGTACGCCGATCGGAATGAGCGAGAAGATGATAGTTGCCTGAGCATAGGAGCGAAAAACCAGGATCACGAGGATGAACATTCCGGTGAGGGCTGCGCCGAAGGCGATCTGCATAGAGCTTACCATCTTCCCCTGTTCTCTCGACTGACCCTCGAATTGAGCCGTCACACCCTGCATTTGACTGAGCACTCGTGGAAGCACATCGCTTTCTATCTCTGCAAGAATCGGAGGCAAATCCTCTTCTACATCTGATTGATTGGCCTCCACTTTGATTTCTCGTTTCCGATTCAGGTGATTGATCTGAGTGATACCGCGTTCAATCGAATAGGATGCAAGTTCGCTGAAAGGATATTCTGCACCATCCGGTGTACGGATCCGCATCTGATCCAGCATAGTGAGCGCTGCCCGATCCTCCGGACGATAGCGTACCCACACCCTGATCTCATCTCGGCCTCGCTGAATGCGCTGTATCTCCTGCCCGAAGAATCCCTGTCGAACCTGCCCGGCCACGTCCTGAAGAGTCAGTCCCAAAGCGAATGCGCGCGGTTTCAACGAAATGTCGATTTCACGGCGACCTTCCTGATAGGTGTCGGTAACATCCTGAAGGGAAGCGAAATTCTCGAGTTCAGCCTTTAGCAATTCAGTCGCCTGTTCAATCTGCTCGACGTCGTTTCCCAGAAGACTGATCGAGACCGCTTTACCGAATCGGCCGCTTGCCCCGAATGTTATGTTCTGCGCTTCCGGCACTGGTCCCACAGTTTCGCGTATGCGGTTCGCGATCACATAGCTCTCCGTGCCTCTCGTTTCGCCGTCGAGGAGTTTGACGAAGAGGCGGCCGGTGTGACTACCGGATTCGCCGAAATCATTGCTGCCAATATCACGTTGTATCGAGACAATTACATCGCGGCCATCATCCCGCTCGCTCTTCATCTCCTGGTTGACCTGCCAGCAGATCTCTTCTATGCGAGCCAGGAGCGAATCAGTATCTGCTTCCTGACGTCCTGCGACAAGAGACAGGTTGATCGGCACCTCGTCACCGTCAACATTCGGAAAGAAAGTAACGCCGATTAGACCACCACCCACAAGCCCGATCGTAAGCATCACGAATGCCAGAGGCGTCACTACGACGAGCCACTTATGGCGCAGCGATGCCCGCAGTACCGGTGCATAGATACGATGCGTAAGAAACCTCACAACCCTTTCGATTCTCTCTCTAACAGGAGATATCTTCTGGCTATTCAGGCCTTTCGAGTGCGCCAGATGGGATGGGAGTATGAGGAACGCTTCAACCAGAGAAAACAGAAGAGACGCAATAACGACCAGAGCCATCTGCCACAACATTTCACCCAGATTGCCCTGAAGGAACAGGAATGCCATGAAGATAATGACAGTGGTCATCACCGATGTGAATACGGGCACGATTACTTCCATCGTGCCGTCGATAGCGGCTCTCATGGCGGGCTTACCACGTTCGTATTGAGCGAAAATGTTCTCGCCAATAACGATGGCATCATCAACCAGTATTCCCACCACGACGATCATGCCGGCCAACGAAAGAACGTTGATCGTGATCCCAGCCAGATTGCCAATGATGAACATCCCCGCGAATGAAAACGGGATACTGACCGCGACCCAGAGGGAAAGCCTGAGATTCAGGAAGAACCCGAGGCAGATGAGAACCAGTACGAGTCCGATTAGGCCATTCCTGACCAGCAGCTCGATACGCTGCACGAGAGGGACGGTCATATCACGTAAAATTGAGGCTTGCACGGTTTCATGGCGATCATTGAAGTTGCCCATTATCCGCTTCGCCTGGTCGGCGATATCCAGAATGTCTTCATCTTCGGTCTGATCGATTCTCAGGACAACCGCGTATCGTCCGTTGAAGTACGTCTTGCTTGGACTGTCCTCCCACTGCTCTCTGACCACCGCAATGTCCTTGAGGTATATTACCGTACCATCGAAGTTGCCCCGGACAGGAATATCAAGCATATCATCGGCGAAGTAACCTCTTCCCCAGGCACGTATCAGTATCTCTTCATCGTCTGTATCGAATTTGCCGCCCGATATGTTGACGTTAGCCTGGCCGACCGCCCGACGGATCTCATCGAATGTCAATTGGTAGCGCCGCATATCCGATTCGGAGACTTCGATTGAGAACTCCAAAGCAGGCAGCCCGGTGATCGTAACCTGTGAAATCTCGTCCGTTGCCAGTAGTTCGTCACGCAGTTCTTCGGCCATATACTTGAGGTTGTATAAGTCAGTGTCACCGTGCAGACCGACCGACAAGGATGTAGTCCGAAATTTCTTTTCATAGATGACCGGCTTTTCGGCATCTACCGGAAAGAAACTGATCCGGTCAACGGCATTCTTCACATCAGCAAGAACTTTGTCGATATTCGACCCGAGAATGGTTTCAATAGTTACCACGCCAAAGTTCTCGCGCGATACAGAGGTTACTCTCTCGACACCTGCCAATCCATCGAGGTTCTCCTCGATCTTGAGTACTACCCCCTCTTCGACCTCTTCAGGCGACGCCCCCGGATATGCGACTTCAACGGTGATAGTGCGCGGTTCACTTTCTGGGAAGAATGAGAACCTCAATTGAGAGATCGATACCATTCCGTACAGTATGACGGCGAGCATTAATACGGTCACCCAGATGGGGTATTTTATGAGATAAGTGACTACGCTACGCATCACCGCCCTCGATTCTCAGAAGTCGCATTCTTCGATCGAGCGGGCATTCCAGGTGCTACACCCTGCATAATCTCTATCACAAGAGTGTCTCCGGCCTCGATTCCCCCATCTACTATCACCTGTTCCGTCTCGCGACGAAGAATCTCAACATCCCGCCGCGCAAGTTCGCCATTAACTATTATGTACACATACCTGTCGTCATAGACTGCTCTGGGCGGAACAGCGAAAGCATTATCGATTGTCTTGCCGGGAATGTTCGCTTCAAGGAAGACACCGTTCAGCAGCGAGGCGTTCCGTCCGCTCTGTACGGATATATAAATATCGACTGTCTGCGTGCGTGTATCGATATCACTGCCGATACGGGTAACCTTCCCTGTCCACTTCCCGGGAATCTCCGACGACCCGAAGGTCACGGTCTGCTCTTTGTCTATCCATCGAATATCCTCTACTTGCACCGGCACTGCGACTTCCAGCTGCTCCAGGTTTACAATCTCACCCAACAATGTTCCATTGCGAGCAGTTGAGCCGACTCTAAGGTCAGCAGACACAATCGAACCGTCAAACGGAACATAGAAGGAGTGTTTGTCCAGAAGTATCTCGTGGTCGCAAACCGAGAAATATAACTTATAAACGTTGAATCTCGATAAGAAGAGCTTGATCCTGGGATTATCGGTCTCCGGAAGAGGCGCAATCATTTCGTCGAATCTGCAAGAGTCGAAATAATCCTGCCAGACCTGATAGTCATTCGGGAAATCGACCTTGATCTCAGGAAGAACATTAGCAAGCGCAGTCATCAAGTCGCTCTTCAGGCTATTTAGTTTGAGACGGGCCTGACGATCATCGATCTTGAGAAGCAGATCTCCCTTCGAGAACGATTGTGCGGGTTTGAACGGAACACTTCCTTCCTCAAGTGTTCCAGACACCTCGGCGTATAACTTCACCGGTTGAGCGCTGGTCACCCGTCCGTAGGCCGTGATTCTGATCTGCACCGGTTGCAGTTCGACGATTGCAGTCTCCACAACTTTGGCTCGGATCTCCGGAACACGTTTGGGCGGCTCGGTCCTGAAACTCAACAGCAGCAGCATTGCCGCAAACCCCGTCACTATAATCAGAACCGGAAGTAGTATCTTAGTTGATCGTTTCATTTATCACCTTTCGTCATTACCCGCACTAAACAGACATCTTCTCGTCTGGTTTCATATTTATCCATGCGCCGATAGATTTCGATCTGATCTCCTGTACAGACTTCGCGCTACAAATGCTGCTCGTTGCCTTGCATACTGTTGCATCTGCAACTATAT
>DAOVLC010000126.1 GCA_030631455.1 Candidatus Zixiibacteriota bacterium | reverse complement strand
TATTCCTGAAAGCAGGTAGCTGAGGCTACTTACCCTTCTTCTTCTCGCCGATAACTTCCGGCTCTTTCTTCTCGCCGGCTTCTCCTTCAGTCTCTTCGGGCTTCTCTTCGCCTTCTTCGCCCTCTTCACCCTCTTCGCCTTCTTCGGCTTCTTCTTCCTCAGCGACAACGACAACCGTCGGCGCCACGATTGTGACAAGCACCTGACTCGGGTTTGTCAGAAGGTCGAACCTCTCCAGATCGAGATCGCTCGCGTGAATCGAGTCACCGATCTTCAGTTCGGTGACATCAACCTCGAAGAAATCCTCAATATCAGTCGGAAGACACGCAATGGCTACATCTCTCTGAATGAATTCGAGAATTCCACCCATAGTCTTGACGCCGAAAGCCGTCCCGGTCAGATGAATCGGAATATTCACATTGATCTTCTTCTTGAGAGATATCTGCTGGAAGTCGATATGAAGCAATTCGCCCTCTACCGGGTCTTTCTGGACTTCCTTAACCAGCACTTTGAGCGGTTTGCCACGCTTGCCCTCTATCGAGAGATCGATGATAATGTTCCCGGACTCCGATGCCCTGAACATGTTCAGCAGTTCACGTTCGTTAACCGCAACCGGATTCGGCTTTATCTCGGACCCATAAACAACACCCGGAATCATCCCGCTGGCCCTTAGCTTCCGGGCCGTACCTTTGCCGCTGTCCTTACGAGGGGTGACGGTTAATGTTCTTGTTTCCACTATATGCTCCTTTGCCTCTTAGTCGAACAGTATCGATATAGATTCTTTGTTTGATATTCTTCTGATCGCCTCACCGAAAAGTTGAGCTGTCGAAATAACTCTAATTTTCGGCGAATGCTTACGATCCTTCAGGTCAATACTATCAGTGATCCACATTTCCTTTATAGGCGAGTCGTCGATTCTTTCCATCGCGTTCCCCGAAAGCAACCCGTGGGTGCAGCATGCGTAGACTTCGGAAGCGCCTTGCTCGACGGCAGCTCGCGCAGCATCGGTGAGAGTACCGGCTGTGTCGCAGATATCATCACGGATGATCGCTCGCATGCCCCGGACTTCACCTATAACATTGACAACCTCGGACTTGTTGTAATCCGTGCGCCGCTTATCCACGACTGCAAGGCCGCAGTGAAGGGCGCTTGCGAACGATCTCACCATCTTAACCGACCCGATATCGGGCGACAGCATCACAGGATTCTCGATATGCAAGGAATGAAACTGGTTCAGAAACACCGGATTTGCGAAAAGATGATCCGACGGAATATCCCAGAAACCCTGAATCTGAGGGGCATGCAAATCGAGGGTTACCACTCGATCCGCTCCCGCGACTGAGATCAGGTTGGCAACCAGCTTTGCCGTAATGCCGACTCTGGGTCGATCTTTCCTATCTTGACGACCGTAGCCGAAATACGGGATGACTGCGGTCACCACGTCGGCGGACGCACGCCGCGCCGTCTCTATTAACATCAAGAGTTCCAAGAGATTATCAGCGGGAGGATTTGTCCCCTGAATGATGAAAACATCCGAACCGCGAATGTTCTCTTTGACTTGAACGCGGAACTCGCCATCCTTGAAATCGGTTGTCTCCATTCTGGTCAACGGAATTCCAAGATAGCTTGCGATTTTTTCGGCCAACGGAATGTTGGCTCGACCTGAAATCAACTTTATTTGCCCTGGCATATTGTGATATCCCACTCCAAACGTTGACGTAGCAAGGCGGTAAATATATCCAAACATCGGGAAAACGCAACAGAAAAATGAGGAGTTTGGCGGCTCTTTGCCGCTTGACAGATCGCGCGACATGAGTTACAATTTGCCAGGCAGCAAGCTACTAACATACGGGAGGATTTGATGAAAAGACTTCTTCTTGCTTTCATGCTTTTGCTCGCAGCGTCGACCTCGTTTGGCTCAGACCTTTTCGAGCATGATTCTGTCTATCTGCCGGATGTCGAGACGTTTATGCAGATCGGCTATTCGGCCAGCGGGGGTATATCCCCTGATGGAAAGACTATTTTGTTCACGACATCCTTCTCAGATGTCAACCAGCTCTACAGACTGACGCCGGAAGGCTGGCCGTATCAGTTGACGATGTTCGAGGATGGAATGGACTGGTATTCGCCATCGCGCGATTTCAAATATGCGGTTCTCGGCGCTTCGGTCGGCGGTGACGAACAGAGTCAGCTCTTTCTGTGTGAAATCGAGACCGGAAGGCTTAAAAAACTCACTAACAGTTCGGAAGTTCAGTTCGGTTTTCCGGTCTGGTCACGGGATGGAGAAACGATTTACTTCCGATCAAACAAGACGAACGGGCAAGATTTTCAGGTCTGGAAGATGAGTCTTTTCGAAGGTGAAGAGATACTTGTCCAGGACAAGGCCGGCTACAACGGCCCGTCTGATATTTCCAGAGATGGCAAGTATCTGCTGACCTACACATATCAATCAAATGTCAATAACGACTTCTACCTGCTCGACCTCGAGACCGGCGAGGAGACATGTCTCACTCCTCACGAAGGCGATGCAATGTACGGCTCGTTCAATCTGACACCTGACCTCAAGTACGCGTATGTGACCTCCAACTACAACGATGACGGTATTTCGCGACTAGCGAAGATCAATGTCGAGACGCAGGAGTTGGAGTTCCTCGATCAAGATTCGAAATGGGAATACGAGGGCTGCGTGCTTTCCGATGATGGCCGTTACCTGTCCTGGCTTGTCAATGAGGAAGGCTATACCAAAGCGTATCTGAAAGATCTTCAGACCGATCAGATGCTCCCGACTCCGCCACTGGAAGGGATTATCGGCGGCGGCGCGATGTCGGATGTGAAGAGCATGCTATTCTCGTTCAACTCACCGACCAAGGCCCCCGATCTGTGGTTGTGGGAGTGGGAGACGGAGAAGCTGACGCAGATCACTCATTCGAGCTACGCGGGAATCGATCCTTCGCTCTTCACAGAGCCGAAGCTGATTCGCTATGAGTCGTTCGATGGTCTTGAAATCCCGGCGTTTCTGTATCTGCCCGCCGATTACAATGGCGGTGCTATCCCGTTTATTATTCATGCGCACGGTGGGCCTGAGGGTCAGTTCCGCCCGACATTCTCGCGCCACTTCACCTACCTGATGCTCAACGGCTTCGGTATTCTTGCCGTCAATCCGAGAGGGTCAGATGGGTACGGACGAGATTATATGGCGATGGACAACTATAAGAAGCGGCTCGATTCGGTGAAGGACTATGCCTGGGCCGCCAAGTGGCTCATAAGCAACGGATATACCGACGAAAGCATGCTCGGTATTAAGGGCGGATCATACGGCGGATATGTCGTGATGGCATCCCTGACCGAATATCCGAGCCTGTATCGGGCCGGTCTCAACAGTGTGGGAATCGTCAATTTCGTGACTTTTCTCCAGAACACCAAGGCTTATAGAAGAGCGCTACGCGAATCCGAGTATGGTCCTCTGACCGATTCGACTTTCCTTGCAACGATTAGCCCAATCCACAAGGTCGACAAGATCAAGGCTGCGCTGATGGTGGTGCATGGCGAAAATGATCCACGTGTGCCGATAGGTGAGGCGAGGCAAATCATCGAGGCTATGGAGGCGAGAGGAGCCGAGGTGGAATCGCTCATCTATCCGGATGAGGGGCATGGCATCGCTAAGCTCGGAAATCGCCTGGAATACTACAGGAAAATGGTCGAGTTCTTCGACAAGTATCTGAAGTCGGGTTCGTAAGCGAACGCAGAATGACTGTTACAAGGGTGGGAATTCTCCCACCCTTTCGTTTTATTGGCTCTTTGCCTGTCAAAGCAGACTCATTCCTTCCAACTTCGATTTTATCGCTGATGGCTTTCTGTGAAACAGAGCCGCGAGTTCGTCGATGGTCGGGCGCTCCCCTAAGCGCACGTACTCCCTTCGCAATGTGTCCTCTTCCTCTTTTGTCCATCCGTTGTCATCTTCAGCGTTTTGCGGCTGATCTCCAAAGCCCTTGGCTGACTCGGCATCTTCCAGTATCCACCGGAGTGCTCGGCCGATCTCCTCGTTGAATGCGAGCGCATTCTCTTGGAATACCATGACTCGATGACGTTCGAACTCTTTTTTCCCTTTTCTCCTCGATTCAGTGATTGTGAGATACCGCACTGTGTCAGTGCTCTCTTTGACATCAAAGAAATACGTGCGCTTGCCAGCAGGCAATTTCGCCGAATATAGCTCCTCTTTCTCCTCGGACATGTGTGGCCCCTTTCCATTCACGAAAGTTATGGAATTACATTACAATCATAGGCAGAGAATCAAATCAACCTCAAGCTCGGTGTCAATCATTTTGTTATACAGACATACACTCGAATCGAAATTCACCCGAGAAAAAACGAACATCTCTGCGGGTTGTCCGTATATAGTAATGAAAACAGGATTCATCTGCTTCGAACATTTGATCCTCGTATATGACCCTCAGCGGCCGAGCCAATCGGCCGCTTCCTCTTTGCAGGGCAATTGCTTGAGAATACGCGCTGTAAAGGATGTCCTGAGAGAAATCCCGGACGTTATCAGATGATCTTGCCGGGGTTTATGAGGTTATCCGGATCGAACGACTTCTTCACAAGCCCGAAGAGTTCTATCACGTCCTCTCCGACCTCCTCGCACAAGAAATCTTTCTTCGTGAATCCGATACCGTGTTCACCGGAGATTGTCCCGCCCATGTCAAGAGTGGCTCGAAGGAGATCGGCCTTCGCAGCTTCCATCCTGGTTACGACACCTTCCGACAACTCTGGGATTATGAAGCAGACATGGAGATTCCCGTCCCCGGCGTGGCCGAACGAGGCCGTGCGTAGATCGTGGTGATTCGCGATCTCATTTATCCTGCTTACCAGATCGGCGAACTTTGTGAGCGGCACGCAGACATCCTCCGAAGTCTTGACTTCCGAGTTTTTCTTGATAGCGTTCGACAGCTCACGGCGAAGCTCCCACAGCTTCTCGCGCTCATCATCATCGCTTGTCTGTCGAGCAATCACTGGATTAAAATGCGGCACGAGGGCTGTAATGGCATCAGCGTCTCTCTCGACCTGGTCGGCGGTTCCATCAAGCTCGACCAGTAACATTGCAGCAGCTTTCGGAATATCTGTCAGATTCAAGTAGCCGACAACCGATTCGAGAGCGTTACCATCCATGAATTCCATCACGCACGGTATAATTCCGGCCTTCCGTATCGCCGAAACAGCTTCTGCGGCGTCCACCTCCTCGCTGAAAGTGTAGAGAAAAGTGCGGTGTGCCTCTGGCATCGGCAATAGTCTCAGATGCATTTTCGTTACGATGCCGAGTGTCCCCTCGGAGCCGATCATCAGCGACGTCATGTCGCATGGCTCGGCGGCGTCACTCATCGATCCGGCGACATGAGAGTCGCCTCTACTGTCGACATATT
>DAOVLC010000027.1 GCA_030631455.1 Candidatus Zixiibacteriota bacterium | reverse complement strand
AGTTCATCCTCCATCTGGATGAAAACCCCGCCGATGAGAGGGAATCGCCTCGAAATCCTCTCCGCGATTTCCGTGGACGGCGTAATAGGGTATCCGGCGAAAAACTTGCAGCCGGCTGCAATACCACCCTCGGCGCTTGCATGATTACCGTCAAGGTAATGAGCACCTGTAAGGACATTCCTGGGATCCGCTTTCAATTGGTTACCTCCTTCTCTCCCTCCTCGACCCGCACACAGTAGATGGCGAAGTCGGGGCAAAGTACCTCACAGAGATCGCAGTTGACGCATTCATCAGGCTTGACGGCTACCGGAGGGTGATAGCCCTTGGAGTTGAATTCATCTGAAAGCACCAGAACGCCTTTGGGGCAGTATTCCACGCAGAATCCGCAACCCTTACAGCGCTCCTTTATGATGTGAAGTTCACCCCTGGGGATCTTAAGCTTGTGGACATCTAACGGGGTTCTCCAAAGTTTCATATAAGGCCTCCGCTCCTGGGCCGCATTAGAGTTTGTATTTTTCTGTCTTTATTAATTCGGCTGTGAGTTCTATACTGCTGATATGATGAAGTCCTCGTACTCGTTATATGCATGACAAAGAACAGTTACAACCGATTTCACATCAAGAAAGAATTACGTTCACAACCTCGTTTCAAGTGAATAAGGATCATTTCGGCTTCCACAACCGATACCCCTATAAACACTGCGATTTCCGGCAACGGGTAATCTAATATATTCGACTCCAAATGTCCAACAAATTTGTGAAAAAACTACGGTACCAAAAAATGTTGATCGTGGATACCTGACTTGTCCAAGTGACCATATGCATGACCACGCAAACATGAAATCATACTCTTTTCTCTGTTGCTGACTCTCCCAAATCGGTGTATATTCGAGCAGATCGAATCAGAACATCAAAAGTCTGGTCGACAAATGGAGAGAAATGGCTCTTAGGTATAGTATCAGATTCAGTGGCGCCGGCGGACAGGGGCTGATACAGGCGGCACGGATACTGGCAGAAGCGGCTGCAATATATGATAACAAGAATGCGGCAGAGAGTTGCTCCTACGGGCCAGAGGCCAGAGGGAGCGAGAGCCGGGCGGAGATAATTATCTCCGATGAGACCATCGATTATCCGAAGGTCGATACCGTTGACTTCCTGATGGCTCTGACACAGGAGGCCTACGACAAATACATACCGGACCTGGTGTCGAATGGGATATTGGTGGTCGATCAGAACGTCCGGACAAATGATCAGGCGACCGATAAAAAGTTGTTTTCGGTGCCGTTTCTTGAGATCGCCGAAAGTTCATGCGGCAGGCCGAACATGGTCAATATCGTCGCTCTCGGCTTTTTCGCCCAAATAAATGATGTCACCGGTGTCAAGTATATTCGTCAAGCAATACTGGCCCGCATTCCGAAAAAATCCGAAGATATTTATATGAAGGCTTATGAGGCCGGCCTGGAAGCCGCCCAAGAGCTCGAGAAATAAGAACATGGCAGAGGAGAAACCGACTGTTGCATTGTACTTCTGGGTGTAGAACAGACGTGTAATAACAGGAATCTTGTGATCTCCTTATGGCAACCGAAACAAGTTTCCATCAGCAAGAGGTTTGAGTCCATTGAAAGACCCACTAACTCGTCTGACTGAACGAACCGCGGCGCTGGGCAACTACAACCGCAAGTACCTCCATATCATCTCCACCAACATCGAAAAACTGACATCAGCTCTCGAGCAGCATGGGAGGCGGGAAAGCGTACACCTTTGGAGCTATTCGATGGAGATTCCCGGAGAGATGGACACTATTCTCGAGATTACCTCCGACACCAATGAGCAACTCGACTTCCTCGGCTGCTATTTCGCGTTGCAGTTTCTGCAAATGAACCTGCGTATGGTGGATATTGTGAAACTGGAGCTGGCCTCAGGGCCGCACCGATGGGAGACAAGCAAAAGGCTAATGCTTGAGACCGGTCGGATGTTCCGCAATCTGACAAAGTGCTACATGGAACGGCTGCTGGATTTGTTCATCGACAAGGAGGGCTGCCCGGAATACGTCATGCTCGGCGTCGGAACCAGGGCTGACCAGGACGATATTGACCTCGGCATAATCCACAAGGAACCCGGGGACTCGGAGAGTCTCAACCTCGCAATCAGCCGCCTGGCGAGCCAGATGTTCAAGAAAGCGACGCGCCTTCACTTTCATCTTTCAGAACATGTTGGAGAAAATAGCCTGACTGCCACTATCGAACAGTATGAAGAGACATTAGACAAGGGCGCCTATGATTTCGTTATGGCCACTGAAATGCTCGGAGCTGCCGCTATTTTAGGTAGCTATCCCCTGCATGATGAGTTTCAGGCACGTGTAACGAATCGTTTCTACCATGATACATGGCAGAAAGAAAATCACTTCCACGAAGGTTATCTTCGCGGCATACTGTCCGAGGTTCGCTCTCTTCTGAATCGCATGAAGCCACCGAAATCGATCAACCCCAAGGATGACGCACTGCGCCCGATAAAGAGCCTATTGTCAGCCCTCAAACTCGTGCACGGAGTGCACAGATCCAATGCCTGGGATATAATCGATGAACTCAAGGAAAAGAATGCTGTACGGCTGGCTCAATACACTGATCTCGAACAAGCTCTCAGTTTTTTCGAATTGTTCAGGCATCTCTACCAGATTATTGTTGCCCAGGATGAGGACATCGATCTGGGTGAACCCGGTATCGAAACTGCGGTGGCGGAACTCGCTGGAATGATGGGATTTCAGAACAAAGGTGTGGTTTCCGCCAAAGATTTCATGTTGGTGAACTACTATGAATTCCTCGATGAGAGTATCCAGGCTACTGAAACGCTAACGGGAGACCTAAAGAAGCACCTTCGAGAGGTCAGCGCCTTCAAGCCGATATTCTCCGGAGCTATCTACAGAACACCGGGCTATATGGGGAACCTTGCAGTCGATTTCATTCGGGCTGTGAAGTCTGCCAAGGGATTTACCTATTGGGACGATTTCATCGAGGAGCTAAGTGGCGAGAACAGTTCTTTCTATGATGAGTTCATCAGCAGTTTTGATCAGTTGCATGAAAGAGTCCGTGCCAAAGTCGCTCAGGGATATGTCTCGGGAACGAGATACGATCCTGGCTCGGTTCTCAGGTTCCTTGTCATCTTAGGGGAGAAAGCAAAGAGTGACGTTGCTAAGTCAATATTCAACTCTGTCAGCCGACTATACATAGATGAATTGAGCAGGCTCCCGGGCGGGCCAACCTCTCTGGCACACATGCTGCACGCTTACCCTCAGGCACTCAACAGTTTTCTGGCGCTAATCGAATGGGAGTCGTTGGCCAGGTTTGTTGAACTCGCCCACAGGGAACCGGCTGTGCCGGAACCATATCCTGTCCACAGACAGCTTCGTGCGCTGGCAAACGTACATTACGAAAGCAGCCATTTCTTCAAACGGCATTTCCACCAGATTATAACCAAGCACCCTGCATTCATCAGGAACCTTCACAACAACGACAAACTCCGAGAGGTCACAAATGGTTTCTTTAGCGACCTGACTTCGATACCATCCCTGACAGAACGGATCGAACGGCTCGGCGACTACTACGACCTGGAATTTGTCCGAACAAGCCTGCTGGCGATGTCAGGCGCTGATTGTGAACGCACCGATGCCGAGTTCATCGAGTTCTGCGATAACTATACTCACCGTCTGTTCAAATACTGCCAGCAGGACATACACCTGTCGCTCGGATACTCGATGCATACTCGCGACCGCTTCGCGCTTTATGCGACAGGCGGTCACGCTCGGGAACAGGGTTTCGATGACGACTACGACCTGATCGTCCTCCTCGATTCCACCGACACCGATGAGATAGATTACTGCAACAAGATTATCGGCAAGATGAACTCGCACATACTCAAACGCGGGATCCTCCCCCACCACCGCTTCGCAGACGAATTCGGCAGCTATGTGATACGCCTCGATCAACTCGCTGAATTTCTTAGCAGCGGAAGTGAAGACATTTTTGTGGATCAGTCCCAGCTATTGAGTTCGAGGATGCTTGTCGGCAGCAACAAGCTCGAGCAGAGACTGCAAGATGAGATCATCAGCCCGTTGATCTTCGCCCGTTCGCAGGAGTACATCGAATATATGAGAGAAGAGATGAACTCCCGCCATGCCGAAGGCGAGGATCAGAGAAATAATATCAAGGAATGCCCGGGTGGATTGCGGGATATAGAAATGCTCCTGCTGATGTACGAGGTCAAACACAGGGTGCGCGATCCGCTGTCGAGGAAGTTCCTGAGGCGGCTTGTCGAAATCGAGCCAAGACATGCCAAGGACTTTGCGTACATCGAAAATCATCTCAACTTCATAAAGAACCTCCGCGATCTGTATCGCCTTAAGGTTGCCGCACATAATGTCATCGACAAAGATTGCCTTCCGCCAGTAGCTGCTAGCATGGGCTATGGCGAAAATACCGAGGCTGCCGAGAAGCTGTACGGCGATTTCCTCGAACGAACGGCGAAAGTGACCGGAGTTATTGACAGGCTCGTTGACAGCATAAGAAAGTAGCTTCACGAGCC
This sequence comes from Candidatus Zixiibacteriota bacterium, assembly GCA_030631455.1. Classification (GTDB taxonomy): domain Bacteria; phylum Zixibacteria; class MSB-5A5; order JAABVY01; family JAHJOQ01; genus DAOVLC01. The sequence goes on along the minus strand of DAOVLC010000027.1, from coordinate 5,199 downwards.
CTTAGAAGCTCGTCCTGAAACACGCACTCCGTACGCTCACGGTTGCTGAGCCAGGGAGCTACCCCCACTTGCACACTGACTTGGAATTATTGAGATAATGGCTAATCTGTTGTCCGGACTACGCTGCCGCCATCTCGAACAGACGTTCGGCCTTGACTTTATGCATGTTGAGACCGACCTCTTCGGGAGTCAGACCCTGAGCAAGCCCCAGAAGCTGGAAGTAGTAGACGACCGGTACGTTGAATGTCCTCTTCAGTTTTCTGCCGAGGACGATCTGCCCCAGATCGAATTCATCGAAGCAAGTCGGGCAGATCAGACCCATACAGTCGGCATTCTGGTTCTTTATGGAGTCCATTATATCCGCCACCATGGAGTTAGGAATTGAATCGGTCATGCACGCCCGACCGCAGCAGAGAAGTGTCTTGTCATGGTGAATCGGCTCGGCACCGATCGCTTTAAGCAGGTTTTCGAGAATCGTCGGGCGGTCGGGATCATCGACCCGCATTACCCGTGATGGCTTCAATAGATGACAACCATAGTGAACAGCTACCTTTAATCCTTCGAGCGGGCGTGTGACAGTCTCAGCGACCCTGTCAAGACCGTAGTCATCACGAAGAACAGTCACCGCGTGCCGTACATTTATCGAACCTTTGTATTCTCTGCCTATTTTCTTCAGACGCTTATTGACTTTCTCTTTCAGTTCCTCATCCTCCTTCAGGGCTAAGTTGACCTCTGAAAGAGTAGCTGTGCAGCCGGAGCAGGTCGTAATAATATCGTGGCCCGCATCCTCGGCCACAGCTATGTTTCGGGCGGCTACCGTGTACCAGTCCATTTTGTCACGCGCCTGAAAGTAGATCGGATCGGGGCAACAGGTGAAACCTTCCGCATCGACCAGATCAAGCCCGATTGACGCAACGGTTTTCCGTACCGACGAATCGAACCAGGGGTACTTGGTTGTCATCATGCAGCCGAAAAACGGTGTGTATTTCATGTCAGTCATCCTCGAGTATCTTCTTAATATCGTCAACCGGACTGCTCTTGATCGCTGCCAGTCCATACTCACTGCGTCGTTTTTCGGCCAGCGGAGTTACCTTCGTGGTCATTCCTGATTCCAACACGGAATCAGAGACGGTTGTGACAAGAGCCGGAGCCTTGCCTTCCCTGATGCAGAGGTTTTTAAGCGCTATGATTACATCAACCGGCCGGACATCCTGAGGACATCTCTCCGAACATGTATAGCAATTCGTGCAGTTCCAGATTTCCGAGCCCGGAGCGATAAGCTCATCCTCGAAACCGAGTATCGCTTTGAGAAGGATCAGCCGGGGGTTGAAGCTGTCGGAGTAATTGTTGGCCGGGCAGTCAGCCACGCAGGCGCTACACTGGTAACAGTAATTGTGCCTGAACCCCTCGGGCACAGAATTCAGCTTTTCTCGAAAAGCGAAGTTCAACTTATGTCTTTTCAGCGTGGGTAATTTCTCGGCTTGACTCAACAGATACCTCCGCAAGTTGCTTTAAATAACCCGAACACCATCATTGGCTGAAGGTGGGTTACTACGTATCTCAACTGTCAACATTAGATAACAATACTTGCCGCTAATGTCAACGGATTTCACAAATCGTCTGGGATAATCTCTCTGAATACTCCCGGCAACGCTCGTGCCTTAATCAGATCAATGCCACTCCCATTCGATGAACGGTTTGTCGATCTCCGTCATTGCATTGACAACGAGCTCCACTAAGCCGCCATAGAGAACGTTACATTTCTCGAAGAGTCCGTATGATGCGAACATATCGCGCAGCGCGCCCTTACAGTTGGAGCATGGCGCGCAGACATATTTCTTGTGCTCCGGCCCGATGATATCCTGGAAGACATTGAGAATCTGCCTCATCTTTGCCCGACCGGAAACATTCTGCCGCCAATCCGGGAAGTTAGCATCCTGCGTAATAGCAAAGCCACTGCCACCACCGCAGCAGTAGTTATAGACCCCGTGCGGCGTCATTTCGCGGAAGTTATTACTAACAGCTTTCAGAACATCACGCTGCGGCTGGACAATTCCCATCAACCGAACCATGTTACACGGGTCGTGCATGGTGGTCGTAATATCGTCATTGCGTGACGCGTCGAGCTTGAGACGGCCGCTCATGACGATTTCTCGCAGTAATGTCATTGAACTTTCGCGCGGGATGTTGTACTCGCCGGCAAGAACCCTGTCGGCAATAACGGTCAGTGCTTTGTGCGCATGACCACATTCGGCGAGCACTATCTTCTTGACTCCCAGTTTCTTGGCCGCCTCTGCATGCTTCAGAGCAACCTTGGCGAACTGCACATCGTCATACCAAACGCCATAGTTGACGCTGTCATATCCGACCAGTTCACTTGACAGAGTGTAGTCGATCCCGGCGGCCTCGAAAATGATAGCAAATGCTTCCGGGTTCTCCGGCCACGCCAGAAACTCACCGGCGTTGTGAATCAATAGGATTTCGGCGCCTGCTTTATCCATCGGCCACTTGAACTTCATGTCGGTTCGTTCTTCGACTTCTTCTTCAAGAAACTCGATGTTGTCGAGATACGCAGCAGGGTTCATGCCGGTCGAAGACCCGACCGCAAGCTGCACCACCGAACCTTTCTTGTGAAGCGGGTCTAAATTGATTCCCATTTCCTGGCTGAATATCTTGCGCAGTTCACGGGTCACGAGGCCGTTGTCGGCACCTATTGGGCATGTTTGGGCGCAACGGCGGCAGATTGTGCAGCGGTAGCTCAGCTCCATCAGCCGTGCGACCATAGTCCATGTTGCTTCAATATTGTCACCGGATATCTTAGCAAAAAACTTCCCGCCCTTCTTGACGTATGTCTTGTACAGCCGCCGGAGAATATCAGAACGGTAGGTTGGTCTGTAGATATCGACTTTACCGGATTCATTGTATACCGGGCACGCATCGGAACAGGTCTGGCACTTGGCACAGAATTCCATCGTCAGGAACAGCGGTTGCAGGAATGTCCAGTTGTTCTCTTTCTCAAACAGCTTCTTCAGACCAGACAGGAATTTCTCGACAAGCTCGCGCTTCTCCTCTTCCGTCTCCGGCCGGGGAAACTTGACAGTTATGATGCTGTCAAGATCACACTCGTATTTCTTCCTCCCTTCGTCGGACAGCGGTTTCATCTTCGGTTCCAGTTCCGGTTTGTCGAACGGGGGAGGCAATGGCAGAAACTTCGCCGGGTCGAGAGTTACCAATTGACCAGGTTTATGACAAAAGTGCTTAATGGTAGTCTTATCGTCACTCATCCTTGCTGCTCTCCTCGGTTGCTGCTTCCGCCCAGGTGCCGCCACTCTTTATATGGGAAGCTGACCAGTTAATCTGGTAATCCAGCCCTTCCTTGACCGCCGCCTCGATCTTATTGCCTCTAAGATTGGCTGCGTCCTCCCATCTTACTTTATGATAGGTGAAGTATTTGCCGAGAAAGTGAGCCATATGAGTGAATGGCAGATACACGAGCAGGATAGCCATCAGCCAGAGCTGTATCGCTGTCGCGATTGGTAAAACTCCGGCAGGTTCGAAACTGATCAAACTCCCAACGAACCCTCTCAGGTCGGCATTCGGTGTATCAAACGCAAAGCAGGAAACAAGCCCGATGGCGAAGATCGCCAGCAGCAGAACCAGATTGAAGTAGTCGGCTCTGACTGAGACCTTTCGCAGGTCACCGTTGAACATCCTGCTCAGAAGAAGGCCAAGCGCGCCAAAGCTGGCGAGTATCCATCCGGCTATCCCGAGAACCACCGTCAGGTAATGGACAATGACTACAAGTCCGCTGGCCGATGCTGCCGACACAGTCGTCCCGGAGATTTCCAGGATAGCACCTAATGCCAACATCACGACAAACCCGATCAGTAAATACATGCCAAAATGGAAAGGAAATGAGAAGACCCAGAGCGGTCGGTTATTCTGCATGAGCGAGTGAACGAAGATTATCTCCTTGCCCATCTCCTTGATTTCATTGGCGATGGATATCTCTTTCGGCTTGATCCACCAGTCCGTCTCCTCGAAGTAGGACCCGCCGTACTTGGCCTTGCCCTTTTCGTGCGGTATCGGGTACAGATCCCACCGCAGGTGCAATGGCATATTCGAGATCTTGAGTGCCTTCATAATCATCGCGATCACGAACACCAGTAACGACAGGTAGAACAGCAATTGTAGAACTGTAAACCCTCCCATCAATAATCCTCCGTCAGTAGCAGAATGCTGCCTGTTGCCGAACCATTATCCATCCGAACAGCCACCTCGCTGTTTCGTTCCACGAGCACAGGCCCCAGAAGTGTGCTTACGTGCATCAAAGAACCGGATTCTCCGTTGATCGCCTCAGTTCCGATTACTACTATCAGTAGCTCGGCGCCTACTGCAACTCAACGAGTTCCAGCCCGAGATTGTGAATATATTATCAAATAGGTCTTGTCTTGTCAAGGCATTACCTGCGAAAAGCAAAGAGTACGTTGTGGAGTTGTTGGTCTAGTAGCAATCAGCAGTACGAGCCACTTCCCTCACGGAATCGCCTGCTTCATTGAGCCGTAGACAATCATCAGCCTGCTAACAAGTTAGGCTTGGCATTCGGTCGCTGCCAGGTTCAACATTGTTTTCCCCTTGACATTAGCCCTCAAATTGTTAATAACAGGTGAAGCGAGTATCGGAATTGCTCGCGATGTTGGCTGGAACCTACTCACACAGGGATTGTCTACGGGTGATTCTCTTAGTTTGGATGGCAGTAGAGTCTCTCAAGCTTTGATATCAGCAGCAGTCAGTATAATCCGGTCGAGAGGTAAATGTGCTTTCATTTTCTTGAGGACACAACATGAACGAGGTCAGTGATACTAAATACTCGGACGCGGGGGTAGATACTGAACAGCAGGAAACTGCGCTCACAAAGTTAGCCGAACATGTACGCGGGACCTGGAAACGGAACGAAGGAGTTGGTTCGGTCGTCCTTGATCTGGGTTACTTCGCGAACGTGATCGACGCGGGCGGCATTGGCATTGCTATCTCCACGGATGGCATTGGCACCAAGGCTATAGTGGCACAGTTGATGGACAAGTACGACACAGTTGGAATTGACTGCGTCGCGATGAATGTCAACGATGTGATCTGCGTCGGAGCAACACCGCTATCGATGGTGGACTATGTGGCGCTTCAAAGTGCGAATACGCGTCT
>DAOVLC010000197.1 GCA_030631455.1 Candidatus Zixiibacteriota bacterium | reverse complement strand
TGGTTCCGTGCTTTGGAGAAATCATTCTCCCACTCGTGATGGTAGATCCTGGCTCCGTACGATTCCGCAATCTCCACAGTGCGATCTGTTGAACCAGTGTCAACTACGAGTGTTTCATCGCAGAGATCCTTGATGCTGTTCAGCGCTCTTGGAAGCTGCTCCTCTTCATTCTTGACAATCATGCATGCAGACACTGTCGCTCTTGCCGATCCGGTAAAGCGATTCAACATCTTCAATTCCTGCGACTCGGGACAAGCCTTAACCCCGCTTTCGAGTAAGCTGCGGGCTTCCCGGTGCCGTTTTTCGTGCTCGAACAGTCTGGATAAATTGATATACGCGATCTCAAAATCATTCTTCAGATTCAGTGCCTTCTTGAAGATGTCTGCGGCCTCCCGGAGATTCCCCTCTTCACGATACGCCACTCCCATGTTGTTCAGAACCTCATGAGCCAGTTCTCCAGTGCCTGTAAGGATGAAATCGTCCTGCTCTGCTTTCTTGATTCTTTCATGCAGAGCGAGATATTGCTTCCCATACTTCTTAACGAGAGTATAATCTTCAAGCCGGGCGAAGACGTAGGTTAGCAGGAAATCTAGATCGAGCAAGTCCTCATCAAGCCTGAGCGCTTCGAGAGCATACAACCTCGCGCTTTCAAAATCTTCGCGCTGCGCGGCAGCAAACGCCGCTATTCTCGATGCAAAGACGAACGCCTTGCTGTCTGTATCCCTGGTCTTCTCAGTCAGCAGGGGCTTGACAGTCTCCTCGGCAGACAGATTATCTCCATTATCGAGAAAGGTCTGCGCTGCATCAAGAATGGCCGCATACTCTACGTTATAGCTCTCCGACGTTGAGGGCACGGATCTCTTCCTGGTCCTGGATGATATCTTCTTACGCTTTTCTCTGCTTCGTTTTTTTCTGGTTCCAGCCATTTGCTTCTCTTTCAGTTACAGTGCCCTGACGCTGTCTTGCGATTGACAGACCGCCCCGATAGCACGATTAAACCCCTGTATAGTCCTCTCAAGCGAGTAGTTGCTCTCTATATAGTCTCTGTTCTCTCCAGCGAGGTACCCCCTGTCTGACTCCATCAATCGCATTAACAGTTTCACGCAGTCTTCCGGCGTGTCAAACAGGTATTCCGGCGGATAGATGTTCTCCGATCCCGGCCAGGCATGGACAAGCGGGAGCACCCCCGACGCCATCCCCTCTGCTATCGAGTAATGGAATGATTCGAACAACGACGTGGAAATCACGAAGTCCTTATCCTTCAGATAAGCAGGAACATCGTCAACCCAGCTATCCAGATGAATAGGGATATTTAGTCTTTTCAGCATGTGATCCATGTAGATCTTAATTCGCGGATCCTGGTGTTGCCCTGCGATGTAGAACTCAAACTCCGAGTCCCAGTTGTGAATTGCCTTGAAACAGTATAACAGCAACCCCGGGTTCTTCTTATAATTGATGTATCCCAGTGAACATATCTTCTTGCCATAGGCTTTGCTCTCAGGAACTGTGAACTTCTCCAGATCGACGCCATTATTTATGATTTCTATATCGACGTGGATGTTGTGCAACTGGTCGAGCACCTGAGCGACATTCTGATTGACCAATATCAGCTTGTCGACCTTGCTCCAAACTACATGGGCAGGCATATTCGTGAATGCCTCATACGAATGCAGGCGGCAGATGATCTTGCAGGTCTTGCGAAGTTTCGTCGCCTCAATTAGCAACTGGTCGCACCACTCGAACCACGCGATGTCGGCCCACTGCATCAGCTCTGCGATTTGGCTGGTTGAATTGCCCTTGAATCTCATGATCTGATTGTTCGTTGAAAGATGCTTCAAGATAGCGTCGGCAAATGAGTCCTGCGACGAGAAGAATGCAATCTTCAGCCCGCGAGGTGCCCACTCCGAAGCTATCGTTGTCCTCACACCCGAACCTTCTTGCACCAGTCCATCCGGCGCTTCCAACAGGTCTTTAAACGCTCGCCTCCACTTGAACAGGCGTGGGCTTTCAGGCACGCGATCCAAGTAATTCTCAACCACAGCAAGCCCGTCCTCGTACAGCTTTTCCTCTATGCAGAACTCAGCGAAGTTCTCACAGGCCTTTTCGAAAGTGGGATCTTTAGCTATAGCCTTCTCGAACTCTTTCTTAGCTTCTTTCGGTTTCTTCTGATGAGCAAGGACGACTGCAAGATCGTTGTAGCCTTCAGCATCGCACGGATCGATCTCGACCAGTTTCCGAAACGCAGTTTCCGCCTCGGACAACTCTTCTCTGGTCAAATGCAGCAACCCGATGTTGTGAAATATGTTTTTGTCTTTAGGTGAGAGAGTTGCTGCTCTATTCAGGTATTCGAGTGCCTCGTCGTACTCCTCCAGCCGAACTGCCACCACCCCGGTGGTTGACAGGACATCGACCGACTGCGGCATCTTACTCACTAGTATCGTCAAATAGTAATACGCGTCCCGGTACTGCTCTGCCTTGACGTAGATGTCAGCCAGTTCAAGATAGCTGGCATAGTCATTCGGGGATTCTGAAATCCTGGTTTTCAGGTCTGAGGCTCTCTGAACATCCATGAAGTGCCTTCTTCCTATAAGGTCACCGACCGTTCCATGTCAGCGACATCTCAGCAAAGGCGATGCGCTAAGTACATGCCAACAGCCACAGCTCAAACGGGGTGTCACGCATAAGAATCAAATCTGAACCGCTATTGAGTCTTTCTTTTTCTTCTTTTTGCCGGCACGCTTCTCGAGTTCGTCCATGATGAAGTGCTGGATTGTATATGGGCCGTTGACGAAAACTGTCTGTTTCCCGAGACTCCTGTCGGTGTTGATCAGTATCGGTCCCTGCAAGTTTGCCGACATCTGTGAGATGTCTTTTGGAATTGTGGCAATCACGTAAGTCTCGACATTCGATCTTTCATTGACCTTGATGTCATCCAACTCTTTCATATGCATTTCGATCTTGTAGTTCGGAAAGAAGAATGCCGGATTGGTAATGACAAAAGCTAAGTTGGGGTCCTCGATGGACTGCAACCAGCTGAACGGCTCAGAGTCCTGTCTCTGGAGGATTATGTACTTGTGGAACTGCTCGAATCCCAGAAGTCCCTTAGGGAAGTCTATGACCTTATCGTCCGGTATTTCAAGCTCGCCAAATCTCAGTGTTACTATCTTCATTTTGAGCCCTACCTCAGAAAGTCAAGCAGTGAAGGCTGAATTATCTTCGCCGCCGCATTGAGAGCCGATTGGTAAACGGCCTCCTGCTGCGCCAGATCAGCTATCAATCTTGTAATATCTACATCTTCAGTCTCCGATAGAAGCCTCGTGAAACTGAGACTGTATTCCGTCAATCGCAGGTCGGTCGTTTCAAGTCTGATTGTCTTTGCACCAGCCGATCCGCGATAGTTCAGTACTTCGTCGAGACTGCGATCCAACCCTCCTATGACTGAACCAACTACCTCGCTATTGTTCTCCCTGAGAGCATCGATTAGAACCAGCAGGCTCCCCATAACATCCGGCGATCCGGCAATTCCCATAGCCTCAGCGGGTTTGCTTTCGCGTATGTCTTTGATTATCAAAGTCTTCTCAGGATCTGTATTGGTTATCGATATACCTTTGGATGTCGAGTTGATCGCGGCCGTGATGGAAAGCCCGGTGGAATTGAGCGCATCGATCATATCCTGAACGGTCACTATTGATACGAGTCCGAGATCGACCGTTGCGGTGGCATCTCCCTGCGATATTCTTATCTGGTCCAGCCCATATCCGTTCCCGTTGTTAAAAAGCGAGACAAGAGTTGAAGCAGTAATGCTCGGATCGAGGTCATTGCCGACCAGCGCATAGTTCATGTTTCCCCGGATGCCCAAATCCGCGGCTGTGGTCTCACCGACTGCCGACTCCGCTACGGAAAACTCCGGTCGAGGATCGAGATCGGTACCGATTAGCGTGGGACTGATAGCACCCAGAATCCCCAGGTCGCCAGCAGTTCCGTTATCCGCTTCATACTCAGATACGCTCAACCCGAGTGGCACACCGTTCGTGTCCTGAATCTGAAGACCGGTTCCCGCCGGATTCATCGACGCTGTGACATTATTCACTCCGGCAGTTGCCAACTGGCTATTTATGGCGCTTATGACATCTCCAATAGTCGTCGCCGAGGAAATATCGATGACGGCACTTATCGAATGGTCAGCATTGTGAATCTCGAATTTCGGCGGAGATATATCGATGCCGGAGCCCTGATTGAGGTTCACGAGAGGAGTCGATAATGCCACGTCAGGGCGATCTGTTGCAGACAGGCTGATGTTATTCCCTTCGAGACCGAGCGCTGCGGTGATATTCGTAATGCCGCCCGCGACAAGCTGAGTGTTGATCGAATTGATGACATCGTTGAGATCGTTCGCCAGCGACACGTCCACTGCGACCGTGATGTTCAGATTCAGGTCGGTCACGTTGATTATTCCGGGCGAGAGATCGATGCCTCGTCCGTCGTTGAGTTCAGCGAGCAAAGTGTTCGCGTTGACACCGACCGCCAGGTCAGCCTCGTCGCCAAGGACTGTGAATGGCTTGGTCAGAATATCCGAACCTATGACATTTATTGTCA
>DAOVLC010000170.1 GCA_030631455.1 Candidatus Zixiibacteriota bacterium | reverse complement strand
GCCGAACTGGTTTTTCCATTCACCGCGACGGTGTAGCATGCGAGTAATCATGCTCTGAGAGCCGTATTGTTTTCGTTCGAGAAAACCCTTGAATGCTTCCCAGTTGTCAGGCGCATTCATATTCATCTGTGGCTTCTGAGCCGCGCGAATCGGTATGAAAATCTGCGACGAGAATCCGATTAGTGATACCAACATGACCAGAAGGCTGATCCGCCAGAACATGTCTGAGCCGCCGAGACGCTGTACTACGACAGTGAGGAGTGACCAAGCGAAGAATGAGAGTGCGAAGACAGGCACTAACGGCTTGCCCTGTGACAGAAACATCACCATAGCGAGCAACGGCAGGGCGAGAGTATATATCCAGCCGGCTGACATCTTCTTCCAGTAATAGGCTATACAGGCAATCGTGAGCCAGGTAGTGGCAGCGATGAAGAATGGTTCCACCTGGTAGAGTATGAGAAACATGATAATGAACGTCACCCATATCTGCCAACTGTTGCGGTAACGCTCATCTACGAGGATAATCAAGAGAAAGGCAAACGGAACGACGAGATAGGATGTCATGTGAATGCCGAGTGCGAGTGTCGATAGATATGCCATGAGCACGAGGCACGCCTCGCCGCGGGGATGCTTCCGATAGTCGACCCAAAGCAGCATCAGATAGATCGTGGCCATCATGAACAACATCGATGTGCCGTATACCTCGGATTCTACCGAGTTCCCCCAGTTTGTTCTTCCGAACGCGAAGTAAAAAGCACCGATCAATGCTCCGAGATAGACTGTGACACGTTTCCATCCCGTGAAGTCTCCATCGGCGAACCATTTCCTGATTAGCCAGGCAGCGACAAGGTAGCCGAACATCGCCGCGAAAGCAGACGATACGCTGGAAATCAGGTTTATCCTGAACGATGGATCATCTCCAATCGGGATATGCGAAACGACGTTACCGATCAACACAAATAGCGGAGTACCGGGCGGGTGGGGCACTCCGAGGATATACGCGCATGTGATAAACTCGCCACAATCCCAGAAGGGAACCGTTCGCTGAACGGTCATGATATACACAATAAGAGAGACGAAAAGTACTACCAGACTGAATGCAAGGTTCCAGGGATCCCGGCGGCCGTCCTTGAATGATTCGATAAAGTCGCTCATGTTTCCTTTTGTGTTATACTATCGTCCTCATCTCGCGAGCCATGAATGGCTACCATCTCGAAAAACACTCTCCCTTCGCGTAGAACAAGCGACGCTCCACGGCTCAGGTAATGGATTTACAAATATACGAAGCCGTTGACCTTTGTCCAGAGCTTTTTTGCTGCGAACGGTGCTGCATAAGTCATTGTATCTCACGAAGCTTCCAGTTTCCTCTCCTGAACCAGATCACGAGAATGATCCCGCTTACGATGGTTGTGGATGTGATGGCCCACCAGATACCGTTCACGCCCAAATCGAATGTGAAACAAAGCAAGTAGGCTATCGGCAATCGAGCTAGCGCGGCAGGTATCCCTATAACCATCGGTGGTATCGTATCGCCCGCGCCGGTGAATGCCCCCTCGAATACGATGAGGGCAGCCATGAACACCTGAGACAGTGCAAGAATTCGGAGATAGTCGATCGATATATCGATTACCGCCGCATCGGATATGAATACTCTTGTAATTAGCCCGGGTATCAGCACAAAAAGCAGGGAGACGACCCCAGTGATAATCGCGGTGAGCCAGAAAGCTGTCCAAGCAGCTTTCTCGGCCCGCTCGGGTTTCCCGGCTCCGAGATTTTGTCCGACCATGGTCGATACCGCAATCGCGAATCCGAAGCAAATCATATACGAAAACGCCTCGCTTCTGTTACCGATGCCGAGAGCTGCTATTGCCTCCGTTCCGAACGATGCGGCTATCTTGTTCATAAAGATATAGACTATAGAAAATGAAATGCCATAAAGCGACATTGGCAAACCGATCTTGACCATCTGACCGATCAATTTGAAATCCGACTTGAGCGATTCCGACAGTTTCAGATCGAGCGTCAGCTTGCCTCGTATCAAATAGATGGCAAGTCCGACGACTGCTGTTGCCATTGTGATTACCGTCGCGATTGCCGCGCCTGCCACACCGAGTTCGGGAAATGGACCAAGCCCGAATATGAGGCATGGATCGAGGAGTATGTTGCCACCGACTGCAATCATAGAGAGTATCATAGGTGTCTTGGTATCACCGGTAGCCCTGAATATCGATGTCCCGACCTCGTACCAGAACAAGAAGATCGTTCCCATGAATCTGATCCGCAGGTACTCGATGCCGAAATGTGTTACGTCAGGTTCGGTACCGATGAACTCGAGGAACGCCGGAGTAAAGGCATAGCCGATACCGGTAATCACAACGGACAGAAAAAGGGAAAATCCAATAGCTTGAGAAGCGGTGTACGATGCCTTGTCGTACCGCTTCGCCCCATAATGTCGTGCCATTATTGCCACAAGGCCGGCTGTCACGATTTCGGCTAACGAAAAGAGAATCCAGATGAAGAAAACACTCGATATGACCGCCGCCATTTCCGGTGCGCCGAGCCGTCCGACCCATATCATATCAGTCACAAGGAACGCCGTGTGGACGAACATGGTCGCCACAACCGGCCAGGCGAGCTTCACAAGAGTCGGCAGAATCGGCTTTGTGGTCAGATCGAACTTCTCTTTTTGACCCCGAATCTGGTAATCTTCCCTTGTATCACCCATGTTGCCCTCTGATCGCGAGTTCTGCTGCCAGGTCTCAGGCGGTTAATTCGTTGTAGAGGCCAAAGAGTGCGGAGTTCTCAAAATGAGATGGAGGGTGATAGTCGGAGTGGTGGGGGAGAGCCAAAGACAACATCTGTTGCAGGAGTTCGCATAATTCATCGCCGGTGTCACGATATGTCATCATCATCAAGTCCTCTCCAGCCTCGACTACGAGCCCGTCTTCGATCTCCCCGACACGAGCGCCGCACGAGTTGAGGATCTCTCTGACATACCCGACGCGTCTGCACCAGATGCTCGAACCGAACGGCAAATCGCGTACTACTGTTTTGCCTTCTGCGATCATACCGAGCGCTGCCACCACACAAGACGCTTCCGGGCAGGCCCTGACTGAGTCCCCGCCGAAGCGTTTCCCTGTGAGTTTGTCGGACGTCACTATGACCTCGCAAAGAGGTGTGGCATGATCAGCTTTAACATCTTTGATCGACACTTCCGCACCCATCTTCGCAATCATCCTGAAAGCGGATGTGACGCCGTGAGTGCTTGCGAGATTCAACAGTCTCACGCTCGAATTCCGTCTCATGCAAACAAGACCGGCCGCAAAAAGCCCGAGAAGATGATCGCCTGGAAGCAACAACCCGATCTCCTCCGGCAAGCCGGTTCGTCGCACAGTGTACTTGAATTCCTTTTTGCTGACGGACCTAAGGCGATTTATCCTGCGGGTCAACTCGTTCTCTTCCGCGTTTTTCACTACCGGTTTGATCTCGATTCCCAGGGCTGGGAACGCGCCCCACTTGGAGTAGTCAATCTCGAAAGGTGAGATCAGTTCAACCGAGCAGCCAGAAGCCATCACACCGGCAATGAGCGGCTCAATCAGATGGTAGTTTTTCTTTGGAAGCGAGTATTTTATCGCACGAGTTGGAGTCATGCTAAGGCTGCGAAGCCGAGAGTCATTTTCTCCGATAAGCTCGCATTCGAATCCCATTCTCCTGAAAAGCAAGAACTCAGTCTCGAAATCGTTTGCAGTATCTACCGGTAGCTTGAGCGACACATCGAATCCCGCCCGCGCCAGGACCAGCATTTTCCTGAAAAAGTCTTTGCCGTCTCTCGACTCGATCGGATGATTGTTTGTGCCGGGTTCTGTGTTGCATAACAAGCTAATGCTGTTTCTTGACGTGTCGATCCGATATCCGAGTTTTACGGCAAAGTCCTGCGCTCCATCCGGCACTATAAGAGCGTCTTCGCACCCCAGCGTGACATTCCGGCCTTGCATCATCCCGTAGAAGAGCACAGACTCGGCGAATGATGAGGAGGGCGCGAGCCTTATATCGCCGGAGAGTTTCTTCACGACTACATTCGCTCCAGCCTGGCAAGACCGAGAATCCTGAGGCCGTCAGCGAGAACGACTCTGACGGAATCTGCCAGAACCATTCGCGCATCTGTCAGGTCAACATCGTCTGTTATGATTCTATGTTTCTGATAGAACGTATTGAACTCCTGCGCCAGATCGATAAGATACGAAGAAACCACAGACGGCTCGTACTCTCTTGCCGCAAGCTTGATCTTATCCGGATACTGTGAGAGAGCAACAAGGACTCGCTTCTCTTCTGGTTCCTGTAGCTTATCGAAGTCAATATCGTTCGGGATACCCTTATCGTACTTTCTCATAAGACTACAGAGCCTCGCATGAGTGTATTGCAGGTATGGCCCGGTTTCACCTTCGAACGAAAGAGCGTCCTTCCACTTGAAATTGATGTCTTTCATTCGTCGCACTGAGAGTTGTGCGTAGACGACTGCGCCAACACCTATCTCCTGAGCTGTCTGGTCGACATCCCCGACATCCGGGTTCTTTTCGAGTATGATATCTTTCGCGAGTTCTTGTGCTCTCGATATCACCTCTTCAAGAAAAATAACGTTGCCTTCACGCGTCGACATCGCTTTGTCATCAAACCTGATCCAACCGAACGGCACATGAACAAGCCCGTCGAAAAAACCGAATCCTGCAAGCTCGATGACCTTGAACACCTGCTGAAAATGAAGAGCCTGGGCTGTTCCGACGACATGAAGGCACTTGGCGAAACCGAATTCATCATGTCTGTACAAAACACCAGCCAGATCGCGGGTGGCAT
>DAOVLC010000179.1 GCA_030631455.1 Candidatus Zixiibacteriota bacterium | reverse complement strand
GCCGACATGTGGCATTTCTACGAGCATGAGATCAATGTGACTCGCAAGATCTCGAAGGGCAGACCACCGAAGGATTTCCGGTTCTCTGTCCCGGCGATCATCGATGGTCGCAAACAGCCGACGGGAAAGGTATTTACGCTCCATGGTGTCAGAAGAGATCCACTCGATTCCGATTGGGGATACGGTGGTACTTTCCTCGACAATTTGACAGTCACCGAGGAACCCGACGGTGGTCAAACAGGCGAGCCGATAAGCGTTGCTATTGCGTATCCGAATGTCTATCTCGTTACGGATGAAGAAAGTGTATTGATGACGCACGGACAGTATCTCGATGCGTACTGGTCGATGTTGAGTGAGATACTGCCCAAGGTTGCTGAACCGGAATTCGAGACAGTCGGCACCCGCCCTCTGAGAGACTTCGTGGCGCTTAACTTTCCGCTTGGCCAGTTAGCTTGTTCCGGCATAGGTCAGGCTGGACCGCTAACCGAGAAGCTGATCAGACCGACTCAGGCCGACGTCAAAGCAGGCAGGCTTGGCAATGTCAAGAGATACCTTGAGGAGCTTGACGATGTGATCGACGAGATGATAGATGATGGCTGGCTCGCAGAGATGTTCAGTGACCTGGTGCTCAATCTCGGCAGGAAGCAACTGCTGAAGGCGCTGAAGAAATCCAAACCTGCTCGCGAGGTTCCGGATTTCATCCATCAGGAAGGTGTTCCCGCTCGGTTCAAGGGCTTTTTCGGCTCAAGTTTGAGAGAATTCAATAATGTCTGTGCCGGAGTGTATGGCGGGGCGATCAAGGATCTTCGGACTATGATTTTCGGTCACACACATGACCCGATCAAGTGGACTGATTGGAATCAGGATAGGCAGGAGAAACCGCCGCCATTGTATACGACTGATGGCAGGATGATCAATTATAGCAACACAGGTGGGTGGTTAAACCGCGAGCAAGATGGGCGCGAGAGGTTCTGTGGGGCAGCCGTTATTAGCTTCGACAGCGATACGCAGAAATTCGATACGGTACCAGTCGAGTAGTATCGCGTTTGGTATCCGTGTAGGGGCTATTTTTTCACAGCGACCGCAATCCCGTCTCGGATCGGGATTATAGTCGTCAGGAAATCGGGATCGTCGTACAGTTCTTGTGTGAACTCGATCACGCCACGCGTCGATTCTGACGGGTCGGAGTCGAAGATGCGGCCGCTCCAAAGAAGGTTGTCAGTCACGAACACACCTCCTGAACGCAGTTTTTCCTTTACCGGTTTAATCGTGTCGGGATAGCCTTCTTTGTCGATGTCGTTCAGGATCAGATCGAACGGTCCGGTTTCTTTGGCGAATAACTCCAGCGCATCACCGACACGGAAATGGAGCTTCGATCGAAGCCCGGCGTGCTCGAAATAATCCTTCGCACGTCGCTCGTTGTCGGGATTTCCGTCGGTGCAGGTGACCGAACCATCGGGCGGAAGCACCATCGCCATCCAGAGCGCAGAGTAGCCATAGCCGGATCCAAGCTCGAACACCTCTTTCGCACCAGTCATGATTACGAGTTGCTGCAGCACTCGTCCGACAAGAGGCCCGATTATCGGAAACCCATGCTCTTTGGCATAGGCCTCCATCTCACCGAGTGGCGACGGACTCACTGTTGTTACCGCGTGAAGATGCTCATCTATGCGAGGATCAAGTATGTCCATGTATCCTCCTGTGTTTAGTGGAGCTATTGCTTGCGCAAAGCCGTGCTCGGTCAGCGATCATTAGGCGTCTCGACAATGTGACAGTGATAGGAGCTAATGTGATTTCTGAGGGTATTCTCCCTGAATCTGAACGATATTTCACCCTCGTTCACAAGCTTGTTTCCATTATCGAATGACAAGACATATTTGGCGACTAACCTGTTGGTAAGATAATCATAAACACCGATCTCATCAGGATTGTAGCGAATGGAGTACAACTGATTAATATACGGTATGTCGGGGAATTGCTCGTTCCACAGAAACGACTTGAATTCGTTATGCGTGTTGCCGACCAGACCTTTTATCACGATCGCACCCTCGATCTTGCTGTCCGGCGAATGTGGGATCAGCTTCACATTATACCAGCCCTCGTTAAGAGTGATCCTGGCCAGGTAATCGATCGTCCCTGATTCGAACACGGTCTGACCTGAGCCGGGGTTGACACCCGGTTTCAGATTCGGAAACGGATCGGAAGCTATTTTCTCTTTAGAGAACATCTCGATTTCGCTCCAGGTCTTACCGGTGAAGCCCGTTATCACGGCCTTCACGTCATCGGACGTCCAGCCTGCGACGTCAGTCATGGAGCCGGACAGATCAGACAGGAGCTTCAAAGTTCCTTTGATATTGTATCTCTCTGTGAGCGTCTCAACCAGTCCGAGTGAGAGCGGGTAGGAGAAGTCTATGCTGCCGATTTTCGTGTGAAAACCACCAATTGTCAATACATCTCCAAGATCATAGATATCATTAGCTAGCGTGAAATTCGCGATCTGAGGCATTACTTCTTTGCTCTGGCCGAATCTGCCGCCGAAATAGCAGGCCAGCCCTTGTCTGATGAATGGCGCAGTGTACAAGCCGAGATTGTCCTGTGTGTAGCTTAACGCAAACAGGGCGAGTTCGTGGTAATCGGGCAGATATCGTGAGATGATTATGTCCGATGGAGCGAAGAACATCCCGCGACTGGAAAAACCGAGCAGCTCGGAGACCTCATTCTCCGTTACAGCGAGGTAATATTCTATTCTCTGCTCTTTCAATGTCTCGAGCATCTTCTTGGATGCACCCAGTTTCATCAGCGTCAGCTCGGTATACTGATCAAGATCAAACAGTGCGAAATCGTTGAGCTGAGATTCGTTTCGATAGAACACATCGAAGTACCTCGTCTTGACGACACTAAGGTTGTTCAGGTGAAGCCAGAAACGAGGGATCAGATGTGTCCCGGTAGAATCGTCAAGGAAGAAGTAGTCATACGAGACCGTGCGCTCTGGCGTGTGTATCTTCAGGATCAACTTATAGTGCTGAGGACCAAGCATAGTCTGAGTTGTTGTCCAACTAGCCGAACCGTCTCGAATAGAAGCCATGTTTTGGAGAAGGGGCGACGTGCAATCATATTTGTAAGGGACATTGCGATAGGTGATTCCGAGGCGATTGCATGTTTCAATGTACTGAGGATGCCAGAACTGAGCCGCTCCTTCATAATCTTCGTCAATGAGCGCATCGATATACGATGACATCAGAGCTTTCACATCCCGTCCAGTTGCCTGAACTGTTCCAAGTGCGAGAATCAAAACAGAAGCGATCAAAACAGTCGCTAAATTACTTTTCATAGCAATCTCCGTGATAACCTTTCTTGAGCCTAAAGCAGAGCGCGTAATGCCACGCTTTTCGTCAAAACCGACACAAAATGGTGATTATAGCCGAAAAACGCAAGCTGTTTTGGCCAGCATATCTTTCATTGCTCTTGTACCCATGGTCTTTGAAATGGTTCATGCGTTTGCGAAAAATCGAGCATACATTAATGTATCGGAAATAAGTGGAATGTGTTGAGATTGGTTCACGGTGTAACGTCAACCCAGATGTACCCATTTTCCATGTAGGCAGTGTATGTTTTCAGTTTTGAGTCTGATTTTTCAAGGCATTCGCCCGTGGGGATGTCGTATCTCCAGCCGTGCTCCGGGCATGCGACTACAGTACCGTCGATCGTGCCGTTTGCGATGCAGGCGCCTTCGTGCTTACAGTCAGCCTCAAGACCGTACAATCGATCACCGAGCCGGAACACTGCCACGGTGCTCGCCAGAATAGTGACAGTTCTCACATCTCCCGGTGCGAGTTCGTCTTCCTTGCATACTTTAATTCGCATGTCAATATCTGCCGTGACTTTGGTGTTTGCCGTCGATCATAACGAGTTATGCCACAACGTGTTTATGAAGATATTGCAATTCCTCCATTGATGCAACACAAAACGGCTCTGCATGGGTGTCGGAGAGACGGAGATACCGAGAAAGATCAAAGTTTTCGGCACGGTCTATAGGAAAAACCGCACTGCCGGTGAAAGATCGGGCGGATTATGACGAGATTCCAAATATATGGAACAAACGAAAGTGAGCGGAGTACGTCAGGGATGGGAGAGGAGCGTTTGCATCGAGATTCGCACGTCACTGAGATTGAGGTTGATAGATGGAAGACCCTTGGGATACAGATCGTATTTGGCTAAGTTGATAAGCCTCTCGGTATTTCTTGTCGTTACCCTCGCGAGCGTGTTGTCTGCGCAGCATTTGTCCGTTCATGTCGATTCAGTTGAAGGCTTCGCCGGATGTTCCGTGCCGGTGAGGGTACTGATGGAAAACGACAATCCTGTTGCGTCGATAATTGTGCCACTTCGATATAAGTCCGACAAGCTCTTTCCCGATTCGGTTACGTTCGACGGTTCTATAGTAAGCCCGGATCATCAATACCTCGCCACATATAGCTACGATTCGAATCTGGTGCGGATTCTTGTCTTGCCTGCGATCATCACTCCGATGCCGATCATGTTCGATCCCGGAGGGCTTCTTGCGACCGTCTGGTTTAGTGTCAGCCCGTTTGCGGATGAAGGTTTTGTCGGCATAGACACAGCCTATATATTCGATTCGCTGTGCTTCGAGAATAACCGCTTCTATTTCTACCCCGAGGAATTGCAGGCCTCTGATACCCACGGCAATCAGCTCTACCCAGATTTCACACCCGGTGGTGTTGCGATACTGCGCCTCAGACCGGACGAATAACACCAGCTCTGATGC
>DAOVLC010000250.1 GCA_030631455.1 Candidatus Zixiibacteriota bacterium | reverse complement strand
GAAAAAACCGTTCAGTAATTGAGCTGATGATGTGCTGCAAACGACCAGAATACTGATCGTGAGCAGGCGTATAAGCCACCCCTGGGCGCCACCCTTGAACATGTAAAGTCATACCCCGTTTTATTGCATATCGTATTGCTTTATCTTTCTGTAAAGAGTTCTCTCACCGATGCCGAGAAGCTGTGCTGCTTTGCGACGGTTCCCGTCAACTTCCCGAAGAACCTTCGCGATAAGTTCGCGCTCCATCTGCTCGACAGACTTTATCCCCATGCCTGACCCGACTTCCATCTCTGGGGATAGCGGGGTCTGCACCGCGTTGTCAGGAAATGTCCGACCTTCAATCTGATTCAGCATCAGATTCTTCAAACCGGCAATCTCCTGCGCAAGATTCATAAGCGCCTGATAAATGAGTTGGAAGTCAGCCTCCTGCCGAGTGCGGCCTGTGGCAACCGGTAACTGCCTGTTTGAACGTGTTTGACCGGCTATGTAATCGTTTACCATGGCTGCTGATATTGTTCCAGCCGTCGAGGTGACCAGCGACGACTCGACGAAATTTCTGAGTTCCCTGATATTGCCCGGCCAGCTGTATCGAAGCAGAAGCTCCACTGCGTTAGGTTCGACGGCAACATCGTCTCTGCCCCTGTCTTCGAGGAATTTCCGTACCAGCGGCATAATATCGACAGGACGTTCACGAAGCGGCACGGCGTTCAGTGTCACAACCGAGAGCCTGTAGTAGAGGTCTTCACGGAATGTCCCTTCATCCGTCAGCAGCTTGAGGTCTCGGTTGGAAGCGGCAATGATACGAACATCTGTCGAAATCTGGCTGGTTCCACCGACTCGCATAAAGCTGCGCTGCTCGATCACGCGCAGAAGCCTGACCTGCACTTCAGGCTTGATCTCCCCTATTTCATCGAGGAATATCGTGCCTCCATCGGCGACCTCGAAGTATCCCTCACGTCGGGAGACAGCTCCTGTGAACGCTCCCTTCTCGTGTCCAAACAACTCGCTTTCGAGCACACCTTCCGCTATCGCCCCGCAGTTTACCGGCACGAACGACTCCTCGCTTCTCGGGCTGAGGCTATGGATCGCTCTCGCGAATATCTCTTTGCCCGTTCCGCTCTCCCCGCCGATGAGCACCGTCACATCTGTCTGCGCTACCTGGAAAACCGTTTCGGCTGCGCGAACAAGCGCTGATGAGTGACCGTATATTCCTTCTTCTCTGAGAATCTCCAGCAAATCCGTCTGCTTCGCGATTTCATCGATAATCTGCGAGGGTCGTGTTCCCTGCTCGAATATACCGGTCACGGAGCGCTTAACGGAGAAATCGAGAGGTTCATGCGTCGAGACATTTATGAGATATACAACAGCCCCAAAGTGCTTCCTCGAGATTGTTTTCAGGAGCGGAATGATATCCGATTCGCAGCAAGCATGGTCGATCAGAAGCACACCGGCTGATCTGTCGCCCAGTAAACCGATGAGTTCCGATGATGAAACGCTATGAGTGAAAGGGATTTCCTTGCCGGATAAGATGCTCTCGAACTTTCCCGCAACGACCTTGCTGAGTGTCAGGAGATGCAGCGATTTGATCATCGTCTCCTCTTCCGTCTTGCGATGTTCCGTTTGTTTGCTCTCTTGCCCTTCGGTGGATTGTCACCAATTACTCTCAGATTTGTCTGGTATCTATCGAGATCGACATTGACGATTTGCACAAAGACTTTCTCACCGAGCGAGAAAGAGTTGCCCGTATGAACTCCAGCTATGCCAAATCTGTTTTCATCGACCTGGTAATAGTCGTCAGTGAGTGTTGAGAGGCGCACGACTCCCTCGGCGGAGAACTTGGTCAGCCGTACGAAGAATCCGAACGAGGCAATGCCGGAGATTATCCCTTCAAATACATCACCGATGTGCTTTGAGAGATAGACAGCCTGCTTGATCCTAACTGTCTCGCGCTCAGCCTCTTCCGCGATTCTCTCGCGCTGGGATGAGTGCTCACCCACACGAGTCAAAAGCCGCTTGATGGTCGGAATACGGCTGCCGGGATACCTGCCATTTTTGATCTCCTTCAGCAGGCGATGCACCAACAGATCGGGATATCTTCGTATCGGAGAAGTGAAATGCAGGTAGTGAGCGAAGGCAAGCCCGAAATGCCCAATATTCTCAGGCTGGTAGCACGCCTTCTTAAGAGATCTCAGGAGAAACTCGTTTAATATCCCCTCTTCGGGTGAGCCTTCGAGTTTCTTCAGGAATCTCGAAATCTGGATAGGCTTTGGTGGATCGGTGAATCTGAAATCTCTCCCGAATCCCTTGGCAAACTCGCGATACCCCTCCAGTTTCTCCTTGTCCGGCACATCGTGAACACGGAAAAGTGTAGGCAGACCGAGCCTTACAAGATGTTCGGCAACGGTCTTGTTCGCAAGCAGCATGAACTCCTCGACCAGTCGATGGCTTTCTTTGCGAGGCCGCGGACTGATGTCAACCACGTCGCCCGACTTGTCGAGCACCACTCTCGGTTCCGGCAGATCGAAATCGAGACTGCCTTTTGCCACCCGGCTCTTGCGCAATACTTCCGCGAGTTCGCGCATCTTGTCGAGCGAATCAGTCAGACTTTTCAGCTTCTGAGAGGGCTTGCCACTGTCTAAATACTCCTGTACGTCATCATAACTGAGTCTACCCCTCGAATGGATAACAGATGGAGAAATCTTGTGTTTCGACACCTTACCGGTCTTCGTGATTTCCATCATGCATGAATAGGTCAGTCGGTCGACATCGCCCTTGAGACTGCATATTTCGTTAGACAGTCCCTCGGGCAACATCGGGAGAACCCTGTCGACAAGATACACTGATGTTCCCCTGTCACGGGCTTCGCGGTCTATCTCAGAGTTCTCCCTGACATAGTGGGAGACATCGGCAATGTGCACTCCGAGAAGCCAGCGGCCGTTATCGAGAATCTCCAGCGAGACGGCATCGTCAAAGTCCTTTGCATCTGCCGGATCGATAGTAAACGTTATCTTATCCCGCAAATCGAGCCTATCTCTGAGCACACCCGGTGCGATATCGAGTGAGAGTTCATCGGTCTCCTTCTCGACCTCAGGCGGGAATTCAGTCGGCAGATTGAATTTCTTGATCGCCGACAGGATATCGACGCCCGGTTCATCCGGGAAACCGAGCACCTCGACAATCTCCCCCTCGGGATTCATCATCGGGTTTTTCCACTCCGAGAGAGCAACCACAACTTTCTGACCGTCAGACACAGAAAGCTCGTCGTTGTGATGAACATATATGTCGCGCCCGACCCTTGGATCGTCCGGCTCGACAGTCATGAAGTATCTTGCTCGGTGGAAGGTACCGACGACGGTCGTTCGCAGTCGCTTCAGAACCTTGACGACTGTCCCTTCCGGGCTTTTGCCACGGCTTCTCGGCCTGACCCGCAGAAGAACCTGATCACCATCGAATGCCGTGCCGGTGTCCTCGGGAGGAACATAGATCTCCTCTGAGCCATCCTCAGGCTTTACAAACCCGAAGCCCTTCCGTGCCATAGCCAGAACGCCGATTTTCAGGCTGAGCTTGTCCGGTTGACCTACTCTACCGCCCTTGATCCTGACGATTGCCCCATCCGCGATCAAATCTTTGACAAGCCTGCGAAATGATCCGTACTCAGTTTCCCGCACTTTGAGGCCGCGTGCAAGCTCTCGAATTCTGAGAGGCCTATAGCTCTTCGACGAGATGAACTCGACGATCTTATCTCCTGTGACTGGCATTTGCCCCAATTATCAGGTTTGAGAGCAGCTTTGTCAAGCAGAAAATGCTAAAATGACCGGGCATTTATGCCAAATTGGCAGAATGGCGAGAATTGAGGACTCTTAGTTGCCCCGGCTCTTAATCAGGACCTTGGAGTACTGCTGCATGTTATCAAGAACCTTGCCTGCACCACGCGCAACACAGGTCAGCGGGTCGTCAGCTACATTGACCGGGAGGTTGGTCTCATGTCTTAACCGCTTATCGAGAGATCGCAGCAGCGCGCCTCCACCGGTCAGGACAATGCCGCGGTCGAGTATGTCGGAGGCCAGTTCGGGAGGGGTTCGCTCAAGCGAG
>DAOVLC010000323.1 GCA_030631455.1 Candidatus Zixiibacteriota bacterium | reverse complement strand
ATGAGAAACAGTGAACCGAGCGACGATTGGTGCAGAGTTGAGAGCATTATGCCCAGAAGAACCAGCGGGAAGCGGAACTTCATCAAAAAACCGCGAATCCTGGCATAGCGACTGAACTCTTCAAGCGGTACAGGGCTGAATTCGAGTAGCAGGACAGTAGTGTAAAGCATAACGCACCAGCCAACCTCAAACAGCGGTGAGTGCGGATTCCAGTAGATCATCATGTGCCATATATTCCACGGCAGCCCCAGGTCAAACAGCAGGCCGACGATCACTGCCACATACCCGAGAAACGCTGTCAGAACCGCCGGCTTGACCAGGTGATGGAACTCCTCACGTCTCATGATATAGAAGATGGCTGTGATTACGAAACCGCCACCGGCCAGCGCCACACCGGCCATGACATCAAAGCCGATCCAGAAACCCCACGGCGTAGTGTCCGTGAGATTAGTGGTAGCGCCCAACCCGAAAATGAACCTGGTTACACCAACAGCAGCAGCCAAACCGGTAATCAACCATAACACAAGCTTAGTGTTTTGAACTCTGTTCATTTCTTATTCCCCATTCTCTACTTCGACCTGTGCCAGTTCCGTCCGGCGGCGGATGATCCAATTCAGGCCGAGCATCACACCGCCCATCCCGACGAAGGTAAACGGTACTGATCCCATGGCGAGTTCCGTAGTTGTCGGTAACGGTGTTGTGCCGAGATTTGACTGATATGCCAGAAAATCCAGGTTAATGTCCGAAAGATAAAGCACCGAGGTTCCGCCCACTTCGTGCTCTCCCCAAACCCTGTCAATGTACTTGCCGGGATTATCCTGAATGCGTTGATGGGCCTCGGCGATGAGCTTGTCCCGATCTCCGAAGATAGTTGCCTCTTTCGGGCAGGCTTCCGTACAGGCAGGCTGCCGACCGTTTTTGATTTTATCATAGCAAAGAATACACTTGCGAATATAAGGCACTGGTTCATCCCAATCGTACCGGGGTATTCCATACGGGCAGGCCATCATACAATAACGGCAACCGAGGCACTTATCGCTCTCATAGACAACTGCGCCTTCTTCTGTTTGATGCAGGGCGCCGACCGGGCAAACCGAGGCGCAGGCCGGTTGCAGGCAGTGGCGACATTGCTTGCGAACATAGTGTCTGTCCGGCTTCTCGATAATCGAGGTCCAGTTTCGTGCCGACAGGCCGTCGTCTTTGTGCCAGTTGCGGGGTACATCTGTCTTCAATCCATAAGTGGCCTTGCAGGCCGCAACGCATTCGAGACAGCCGATGCATTTTGTGATATCTGTTAGTATGGCTACACTCATACCGGCGTTCCCTTCTTGTTGAGGGTGATGCAGACGTCGTCATCGGTGCCAGCCGGAAATTTCCAGGCCAGAGTCGAGATGAATTGTGAGAGAGGCATGAGGACGCAGTGCGCTATCTTGGTGAACGGAATGAGCACGAAAATCAAGTCACCCGACAGGATGTGCACCAGCATGGACACCTGATATGTCGAGGGACTCACCTGGATATTGGCGCACACATATCCGGTTACAAACGGTATGCTCAGCAGCAGCGGCCATAGATAATCCTGTTTTCGGCTAAGGAAGCTCGAAGAACGGTTGACCATGCGGCCGATCAATAAAGCCAGAGCGCTTACGATGGTGATTATCGTCAACCAGTCCGCCCAGAGCTTGGGAAGGGTTGGCCACGCTATGCCGATGACCTTGTGCCAGAGCTGAACATGAGCAAAGAGAAAAATCGGAACAAGAAGCAGCCCGACGTGGAAGATCATCGATAACACGCTGTAGACCGGACGATTCCTGAAAACTCGGTTGACCGGAAATAACCATTGCGCGGAACGACGGATTATCAGGCCCCAGGGCAGGGTCTTGTCGCCTGCCTTCCGATAAGCTTCAAATGCTCCATAGAGATCGAGAATCAGGATGCGCAGCAGTCCGAGTGTCATTATGGCAAAGCTGAGACGAAAAAGCGGACCTCGAGCAAAATCCATAACGGTTTCCATCGCCTACTCCTCCTTCGTAGTGACTTGCTCCTGTTGCGTGGCGACTTTGAGCGATTCGTCGAATATGATCGCCTTATAAATCAGGTCATGGAGACCCACAACCTCACAGTCTATCTTCTGATCTTCGACAAGCTCTCTGAGCTGTTTTTTGCAGTTTGCGCACGGCGCAACCAGGATTTCGCAGCCGGAGTTTCGAATCTGATCAGCCTTCAACTTTCCTCCCACAGTTGTCCGATACGGTCGGATCTCGTCTATCGACACGGTGCCGCCACCACCACCGCAGCAGATATTGTTCTCACCGAAGGGAGTCATCTCGACATAGTTCGGGCAGAACGCACGCAGTATCTCGCGCGGCTCGTCGATGAGCCATCTCTGACGTGCAATATTGCATGGGTCATGATAAGCCACTTTCTGAGTTACAATCGAGGGATCGAGCTTCAGGCGGCCTTCTTTCCACACTCTGTGCGTGTACTCCATGATATTGATGACCGGATAGGCATCCTTGCCGCCACAGTACGTCGGCAGGAAGTACTTCGCGGAGCGGGAGGCATGCCCGCATTCGCCGATCAGAACATTCTTGCCTTTGAGTCTGCTGGTCTCGGCATCGATCTTCTTGACTACCCTTTCCAGAATGCGGTCGCTGTAGAAAAGGCCGTAGTTGATACCATCGAAATATCCTGTGCCCGTGGTCCATGAATCGCCGGTCACCGTGAAGACAGCCGCTATTCCCATTAGTGTTTCCGCCTCCATCAGAAAATCGCTCACGGCGGGGAAGAACACATAATCGGCGCCTTCGATATCCATCGGAAACTTGATCTTCACTCCCTTCTCTTCGAGCATATCCTCTTCGAGAAACTCAAGAGTATCTATCAGTGCAGGAACCGGAATTGCTGATGTGTTTCCGGACGCACCCTCCAATTGTTCACGGGTGCTGACCACAAGAGCGCGGGGAGCAATACCAATCTCACTCAGTATGTACCGTCCAAGATGAGCAATCAATCCATGGTCGATTCCGGATGGGCACTCCATAGAGCAACGGCGGCAGGCCGTGCAATTCCAGAAGCTCTCTGCCATTTCCTGTATCTTCTCGTCGGTCAAGTGTCCTGTGCCGAAAGCGCGTCCACGAAGTATACCGCCTATGGTGAAGTGACGGCGATACACGCTGAGGAGAAGTTCTGACCGGTAGCAAGGGATGTCGGTAAGATCACCTGTAGCCTGATAAACCTGGCAAGTTGTGGCACATCGAGAGCACTTTGCACTCATACGAATAAAATGATCCAACGCCAACCGAT
>DAOVLC010000068.1 GCA_030631455.1 Candidatus Zixiibacteriota bacterium | reverse complement strand
GACTCCCGATCGACTGTTCAACAAGGCGGTGTGGGGAATGCTCCCGAAAAACAGGCTCGGCAGGAAGATGCTGAAGAAGCTGTTCGTGTATGGCGGGCCGGACCATCCGCACCAGTCGCAGAAGCCGGAATCGCTTACTCTCGGATAGATAACAACAGCTTTCTCGATAGAAAGGCAGTAGATGCAGCAACAGATTTACTATGCCACAGGCCGCAGAAAGGCAGCCGTGGCATGTCTTCGTCTCACACCCGGAAATCCTTCATGCTTGGTAAACGGGAAAGAGATGAAGACTTATGTTGAGAGACAGCTTCTCGTCAACCACATCAACATGCCTCTGGACGTCACCGGCACGGTCGGAAAGGTCGGCTTCAAATGTAAGGTGATGGGCGGAGGCAAGTCAGGGCAGGCTGGGGCAATCAGACTGGCTCTCGCCCGAGCGCTCTGTAAGATGGACGGAATGCTGCGCAAGCCGCTCAAGGAAGCCGGATTTCTCGTGCGTGACGCCCGTGTTGTCGAACGCAAGAAGTACGGTCAGCCGAAGGCTCGCAAGAGATTCCAATTCTCGAAGAGATAGTTTTTTCTCATAAACGACGCACACCTGTGGACCTGGCAGGTGGTCACGAAAGTGTCCTGCCGGGGACGAAGCGGGTGGAGGACTAAAACCACAGAGGAGCTACAATGCTGGAAGTCACTATCAAGGACCTCCTTGAAGCAGGCGTTCATTTTGGTCACCAGACGAGGCGCTGGAATCCCAAGATGAAACGCTTTATTTTTGCCGCGCGAAACGGAATTTACATCATCGACCTCAAGAAGACCCTGCTTTCGCTCGACCGCGCCTGTCAGAAGGTTCACGAGGTTATAGAGAAGAATCAGAGGATTCTCTTTGTAGGCACGAAGAAGCAGGCGCAGGGCGTGATCAGGGAAGAGGCGCTCCGCTGCGGCCAGTTTCATGTTACCCAGCGCTGGCTGGGCGGCATGCTCACCAATTTCCAGACGATCAAGGCGAGTATCAAACGGTTCAAAGAGTTTGAGCAAATGAAGATTGACGGGACATTCGAGAAGCTGACCAAGAAGGAGGTCGCCAAGCTCGAACGCGAGATCGGCAAATTCGAAAAGGCACTCGGTGGTATCAAGGAGATGAATATGTTGCCCGGTCTCTTATTCGTCGTCGACACAAAGAAAGAGCATATCGCTGTAGCCGAAGCAGCCAAACTTAACATTCCTATTGTCTCGATAATCGACACGAACTCCGATCCCGATCCGATCGACTTCCCGATTGCCGGCAATGACGACGCGATCAAGGCGATACGGATCATCACGAAAGAGATCTCGCGCGCCGCCGTCGAAGCGCAGGGCAAGCACGAACAGAAAGTAGAGGCGATGGCAAAGGCCGGAAGTGACGAAGCGACTGGTGCCGCTGCAACAGATGCTGCCGGCACTAACTAAACATCAAGGACACAACGATGGAAATAACTGCCAAGTTAGTGAAAGAACTCCGCGACAAGACAGGTGCGGGAATGATGGACTGCAAGAACGCCCTGGCCGAAACGAAAGGTGACTTGGAGAAGGCCACTAAGGTCCTTCGCGAAAAAGGGATCGCGAAGGCGGCCTCGAAAGCCGGCAGAACCGCAAAGGAAGGAGCCGTCGTTTCATACATACATCCCGGTGATAAACTCGGCGTATTGATTGAGATCAATTGCGAAACCGATTTCGTTGCGCGTACGGACGATTTCAAGAAACTGGCGAAGAATATCGCACTGCAAGTCGCTGCAGCAAATCCCCAGGTGGTCCGCCGGGAGGATCTTGACGAGAAGACGCTTGAAGAGGAGCGTAATATCTACCGAACTCAGGCCTTAAACGAAGGCAAGCCCGAACACATAGTCGACAAGATTATTCAGGGAAGAATAGAGAAGTATTATCAGGAAGTCTGCCTCCTCGATCAGGCATATATCCGAGACCAGGATAAGACAATCTCTGATGTTCTCAACGAAACGATCAGTAAGCTGGGAGAGAATCTGATCATTAAGCGTTTCCAACGCTTTGCATTGGGTGAATAGATGTCGAAACCCCGCTTCTCTCGAATACTCCTGAAACTGTCGGGTGAAGCGCTGATAGGCAAGCGCTCGTTCGGGATTGACAGTGACATGCTCGACTTTATCGCGGGCGAGATTGCGTCTGTCCGCGAACTCGGCACCGAACTGGCCATCGTTACGGGCGGCGGAAACATATATCGGGGTCTCGCGGCTGCCGAGCGCGGCGTTGACCGTGTGACCGGTGATAACATGGGCATGCTCGCCACCGTGATCAATGCGATGGCGCTTCAGGACTGTCTCGAACACCATGGCATCCCGGCTAGCGTGATGACGGCGTTCAAGATCGAAACTGTCGCTGAGCCTTTTATCCGGAGGCGGGCAATTCGTCAACTTGAAAAAGGCCGAGTCATTATCCTTGCGGCGGGAACCGGAAATCCGTATTTTACTACGGATACGGCCGCGGCATTGCGCGCAGCGGAAATTGAGGCGGGGGTCCTATTGAAGGCTACAAAAGTAGATGGAGTGTACGATTCGGATCCGGTGACGAATCCTGCAGCCGTGCGGTTCACGAGCATAAGCTACGATGAGGTTTTGAGCAAAAATCTCAAGGTCATGGACTCCACCGCAACCGCGCTTTGTATGGACAACGACATCCCGATAATCGTATTTGACCTTCACGGCAAGGGGAATATCAGGCGGCTGATAGAGGGCGAAGAAATAGGAACAATGGTTCAAGCCAAGGAGCAAGTATGATAGAGAAGGCCTCTGCTGCTGCAGAAGGACGCATGAGAAAAACCATCGAAGCGGTGGGTCACCAGCTTGCGTCAATCAGGACAGGCAAAGCTACCCCATCGATTCTGGAGAGCCTCAGAGTTGATTACTATGGGACTTCGACACCCATTCAGCAGGTAGCTTCGATATCCGCTCCGGAGGCGCGCCTTCTTGTGGTCCAACCGTGGGACAAAACCGTGGTTCAGGAAGTTGCTAAAGCGATACAGGCTTCCGACCTCGGATTGAATCCGCAGATTGAGGGCCAGGTTATCCGGATTCCGATTCCTCCTCTGAGCGAAGAACGCCGCAAAGACATGGTGAAGCTGGTCAAGAAGTATGGTGAAGAAGGGAAGGTTGCCCTTCGTAATATCCGTCGTGACGTCAACGACGAGCTAAAGAAGGCGGATAAAGCGAAGGAGATTTCCGAAGACCAGATGCACGATGGTTTCGACAAAATTCAGAAGCTGGTCGAGAAGTATTCGAAGAACATTGACGACCTCATTGCCAAGCGTGAGGCGGAGGTGATGGAAGTTTAGAAGGCCTGTATTGCCACGCGTCAACTTAGTCAATAGAATTCAGGATAACGGCAATGTTCCCGGCCATGTTGCGATCATTATGGACGGTAACGGCCGGTGGGCAAAGAAGCGTGGGAAGCCACGTTCGTCGGGGCACAAGGCTGGTGTAGAGACCGTCAAAGCTATTGTTCAGTCAGCAGCGAAGGTCGGTGTCGAGATTCTTACTCTCTTTACATTCTCGATTGAAAACTGGAAACGCCCGAAGGCTGAGATTTCTGCAATTATGAAGCTTCTCTACGAGAAGACGAGAAGCGAGCTCGATGAACTCAAGAAGAACAACGTGCGACTGATCGCCACCGGGCGCATCGACAAACTTTCGATAACACGCCGCAACGCGCTCCGGCACGCCATCAAAGAGACCGCCAGGAACACCGGGCTTGTTCTCAATCTTGCGCTCAATTATGGCGGTCGAACTGAAATTCTCGAAGCGGTAAAAAAAATCGCCGGCGACGTGAAACATGGTCGCATCAGTCCCAAGAGAATCGACGAGGAGCTTTTCTCTTCGTATCTCTATACCAAAGGCATCCCCGATCCCGATCTCTTGATCCGCACGTCGGGAGAGATGCGCTTGTCGAATTTCCTGCTCTGGCAGACGTCCTACACTGAGCTTTATGTTACCGATGTTCTCTGGCCCGATTTCTCCGAGAACGACTTCTACAAAGCTATCCTGGACTACCAGAATCGCGACCGTCGGTTCGGTGAACTCTCTACGAAGTAAGATGAAGAATCTTGCCGTCCGCGTCCTTGTCGCAATCATCGCAATCCCGATTCTCGTCAACATCGTTCTCTTCGGGAAAGCTCTCCTTGTCGGCTTCGTCTCCATCCTGACTGTCCTCGCGTTCTTCGAGTTCATGAAGATGACGCAAACGCGGATTCGCCTGTTCCCGCAGATGATCCTGTTTGGCTGGCTCGTTTTCGCCAACTGGTCGGTCTTCTACTTTGGAGAAGGCGCGCTTCTTTTGTCCCTGCTGATCGGATTTGCCATAACGACCTTCTCGGCTGTCTTCAGACGTGATGTCGTTCTATCGAGCACGCGTGTCGTCTTCACGCTGTTCGGGCTGATTTATGTCAGCCTCTTTAATTTCTTCATCCTGATTCGCGAACTTGAGCTTATTAAGTATATGAACTACAAAGAGGCGGGTCTGTGGATATTGTTCGCGTTCGCGGTGATCTGGATATGCGACACGGCGGCCTATTTCGTCGGCACGCCGCTCGGCAAGCACAAGATGTCGCCCGTAGTCTCGCCGAACAAAAGCTGGGAGGGATTCGCCGGTGGGATGGTTTTCGGGACTCTCACCGGATACATATTCTCGTTTTTTGCACTCAAAGAGATTCCGATTTTGCAGATGATTCTCGCGGCATTTGCCGTATCACTGACAGGCCAGCTTGGTGATTTGGTAGAATCGATCTTCAAGCGCCGGTTCGGAGTCAAGGACTCGTCGAACATAATCCCCGGCCACGGCGGCGTCCTCGATAGATTCGACTCGCTGCTCTTCGCCCTGCCAACTCTCTATTTCGTCTTAGTCTTCGTCGTCTATAGCGACTAGCCCGGGTGCCTCACAGCCCATCCTGAGTATCGAAGGGCTTGCTGTGAGAATCTGTGCTTTCGAAGGGTCTGCCGGGCACGTAGTACAGACACGTGGGTGGCACGGTCAAACTTGTTTGGCCGTGTGATGTTACGAAGAGCACCCCCAAACACAGTTTGGAGGTGGCACCCTCGACGATTCGGAAAATCAACTTTTGGGGCGACTTCAGGATTTGTGTGGACACGTGCAATCCACATTGCGGAAGGATCTGCCGCCCACGATGCTTCCAAAATACTTGACATTCGAAACCAGTTTGTGCATATAGACATTCTATTATCGGTTGGTTGAGTCGAGCTTAGCCTTCAGTGCACGACCGGACGCAGATTGGACATATGATCAGCTTTATCACCCGCGCACATCGTATCTTCTACACGAAGAGTAATTCAATACATAGCATGAGGTATTACCTATGGTAGGAATTGTGGGATATGGGGCGAAAATTCCCCGCCATCGCATCAAGGTCGAGGAAATAGCTAAGACGTGGGGTGCCGACGCGCCGTCGTACAAAAAAGGTCTGCAACTGACGGAGAAATCGGTCCCGGGTCCTGATGTCGATACAATCACGCTATCAGTCGAAGCCGCAAAATATGCCCTGAAACGAGCCGGAATATCCGGCAAAGAGATCGGCTCTGTCTACGTAGGTTCGGAATCGCACCCGTACGCGGTCAAGCCGTCGGGCACGGTTTTGGCTGAAGCTATCGGTGCCGTAAATGACTGTCACTGTGCGGATTACGAGTTCGCATGTAAGGCGGGTTCTGAAGCAATGTTTACATGCCTTGGACTCGCGAAAGCCGGGTTTGTGAAGTATGGTCTGGCAGTCGGCGGCGACACTTCGCAGGGCGCTCCCGGCGACGCGCTCGAATACTCCGCTTCAGCCGGATCGTCGGCTTTTGTGATGGGTGCAGATAATGTGATTGCCGAGCTTGTTTATGAGCATTCATACATGTCCGACACGCCCGATTTCTGGAGGCGCGAGCACGAGCACTATCCTCAGCATGGCGGAAGATTCACCGGTGAGCCTGCATACTTCAAGACGGTACTCGGAGCGTCGAATGCGCTGCTGAAGAAATCCGGCATGAAGCCGAAGGATTTCCAGTTCGCCGTTTTCCATCAGCCTAACGGCAAGTTCCCGATGCGTGTCGGCAAGAGGCTCGGCTTTACGAAAGAGCAGATATTGACCGGCTGGCTCGTGCCTGTGCTCGGAAACACTTACTCCGGTGCATCACCAATCGGTCTGACAGCGATACTCGATGTCGCAAAACCGGGTGATATGGTCTTCATGTGCTCTTACGGATCGGGTGCCGGTTCGGATGGTTTCATCTGGAAAATCACCGAGCGGATCACGGACGTGCAGAGTTTGTGCCCGAAGACCCGTCCGCAACTGGACGAGCACAAAGTGTATCTCGATTACGGAACTTATGCGAAGTACCGCAAGAAGATTTTGAAGAATAAGTAACGAGGTGAGAATATGAGAGAAGTTGCCATAATCGGCGTCGGCATGAACAAGTGGGGAGAGCTGTGGGATCTGTCTCTTCGCGATCTGTATGTCGAGGCGGCGCTGGAATCGATAAAGGATGCCGGCGTCGACCACATCGACGGTATGTACGTCGGGTGCATGGCGCCGGGTTTGTTCGTCGGTCAGGAGCATCTTGGTTCGTTGATGGCCGATTACCTGGGGATAAAACATTTGCCCTCCACGAGGGTTGAGTCCGCATGCGCATCGGGTGGTATCGCAGTGAAATCCGCGTTCCTCGAAATCGCCTCGGGATACTCCGATATCGTCATCGCCGGTGGTGTCGAGAAGATGACCGACTGTTCGGGCGATGAAGCGACCTATGCTCTTGCGACAGCAGCGGATCAGGAATACGAGGTCTTTCACGGTGTGACATTCCCCGGTCTTTACGCCATGATGGCTCGTCGCCACATGCATGAGCACGGCACAACACGTGAGCAGCTCGCGCATGTAGCAGTGAAGAACCATAAGAACGGCGCGAAGAATCCAAAGGCGCAGTATCCATTCGAGATTACTCTCGAAGGTGTGATGTCATCGGTGATGGTTGCCGATCCGTTGCGGATTCTCGACTGTTCGCCGATCACTGACGGCGCAGCGTGTGTCGTGATGGCTGATCTGGAGACGGCGAAGAAGATATGCAAGAAACCTATTGTCAAGATCAGCGGCTTCGGTCATGCTACCGATCGCATCGCACTTGCGACACGTGACTCGATCACTCGGGTT
>DAOVLC010000347.1 GCA_030631455.1 Candidatus Zixiibacteriota bacterium | reverse complement strand
TAGGGTCTGCGCATGCCCTCGAGGTCAGAGGTGGTGACGAGGTATATGTCTCCGAGAAGATCAACGATGATCTCTTGATGGGGGGAACCGACGGGAAATTCGACGGTGAAGTGCGGGGCGATGTCATTGCCGCAGGTATGGACATAACCATTGATGGGCTAGTCGATGGCAACGTCAATGCCTGCGGATACATGGTGAAGGTCGGCGGGAACGTATATCGTTCGGTCAGGATGGCAGGCTACAAGCTGACAGCTGACGGTCAGATCGGTAACAATCTGATGATGGCCGGAGCCTTTGCGAGGGTCAGCCGTACATGTGAAGTCGGTAACGATGTTAACATCTCCGCAGGAGTGGTCAATGTCAACGGCACGATACTTGGAGACCTTGATGTGGAGGCAGATGAAGTAGTCATCTCAGGGACAATCGACAAGAACGTGAGCATCACATGCACTGAACTCACGATAGATCGATCGGCAGTCATAATTGGAGACCTCGTCTACTCATCCCCTGAGAAAGCGAAGATTGCTGACGGCGCCCAGATAGATGGTGAGAGGAAATGGAAGAAGAAGACAACAACGGATACAAACCCGTTCTATTCTATTCTGAAAACGCTTATTCTTTTCATAGGAGCGTTCGTGACCGGTCTTCTCTTGTTTGGATACTGCCGAACCTCCGCTCAGTCGGTAAAGGGCGTAATCATTGCGGACCTTCCGAGAGCATTCGGTTTCGGGCTTGTGGCATTCATTGTGGTGCCGATTGTGCTGTTGTTCTTACTGGCGACGGTAGTTGGCATACCGGTTTCCATTGTCGGGTTGCTTGTCTACGTTGTACTCTTCTACACATCCAAGCTTTTCGTCGCAGCAGCAATTGGCGATAAGGTAGTGCAGCTCATTTCATCCTCGGAGCCAAGATCCTACGCGTTGTCGCTCTTCATAGGGCTCGTGATTCTAACCATACTTTTCATCATTCCTTATATTGGCTGGGTTTTCTATCTGGCGACGGTCGTAACCGGCCTCGGAGCGATCATGATCGCATTCAACAGAAGCAGAAAGGCAGCTAAGACGTAAGTCGAACGCCTTGTTGGTTTGAATCGGTCATCAGTATCTGACGCGTATAGGCGTGAACCGGCTTGTCATAAGTATTACTTATGTCCTCGGTCTGTTCAAGCAAGGGAAACTATTCGATTTCGACCTTGGTGACCTCTCCGAATGTGGTCAGCGGTTTGTCGAAAAGCGCATCGTTGCCGACTACTATGAAAATCAGATTGTCCGGATGCAGATACTGCTCTGCGGCTGCCTTTACATCCTCCAACGTGACGGCCTTGATTGCCTCGACTCTCTTCGTCAACTGATCCGGTGGAAAACCGTGGTATTCCAGCATAGCCTGCTGGACCACTATCTGATGCGGCGTGGCATAGTTGAAGATATCAGAATTCAGAATCGAGTTCTTCGCCGTTTCAAGTTCCTTCTCGGTTGCACCCTGCTCGATGAATTCACGGATCACGGATGTCATTAGCTCGATAGCCTTCGCAGTCGCTTCTGCCTTCGTCTGACAGTATGCATAGAACGACCCGGACTTGTCCATCTGGTAGAAATTCGACCCGACTGAATATGCGAGGCCTTCCTGAACCCGGACTCTGTTTGTCATACGGGACATGAATCCGCCGCCGCCGAGCACAAAGTTCATCACCTGGACAGCGTACCTGTCCGGATTTGATCGACTGATGCCCGGATGGCCCATCCTGAAAGACGTTTGCTTGAGATCCTTGTGGTAGTAGTATACTCCCAACTCAGAATCGCTGATCTGCGGGAATTCCGGTAGGGCAATGTCAGGCTTACTCCAACCGCCGAAATGTGTTTTCATAAGAGCTTCTGCTTCATTCTTCGTCAGATCACCTGACAGAGCCATGATACAATTGTCGGGATGGTAGAACTTCTTGTGGAACTCGACAAGATCGCTCTGTGTGACACTTGAAACAGTCTCCCCGATCGCCGATCTGCCATAAGGATGATTCGGGAAGAGTTTCCGATAGAACTCCCTGCGGGTGATAGTATTCGCATTATCATTTTCGCGCCTAATCTCTTCGAGCTTGTTCTCCTTTGCGATTTCAAGTTTCTCGCTGTCGAAAATCGGAGCCATCAGCATTTCAGACATCATGGTGAGCCCAAGATCGATATCTTTCTTCAGTGTTCTGAGATTCACGTTTCCTGACTCGGTGCCACAGGACGACCGTAGTTTCGCACCGACGAAATCAAGCTTCTCGTCGAACTCGTCAGGAGAGATGGAAGCGGTTCCGCCTGTTCTCAGGACAGTGCCGAATAGTCCGGCCAAACCGGCACTAGCTGCTGGCACATAAATTTCCCCTGTCCTGAACACAGCATCAAGGGCAACTACCGGAAGAGTATGATCCTCGTAGAAATAGACTATCAAGCCGTTATCGAGTTCGAACCGCTCGACTGACGGCGGTTGGAACCTAAGCTCCGATATTTCCAGACTCTCGTAATCCTGAGCCGGTAGAACTGAAAGGGGCGCACTTACAGACGCCATACTCAAGAGTATTGTAATCAGCTTTTTCATCTCACGACTCCTTCTTGACCGGCTCTAAGATTGCGACCGTGCGATTGTCTTTCGTCAGATACTTTTTGGCCACGCGCATAATGTCATCTGCCGTGACAGCAGCCATCTTCTCCTGCAAGTACCTGATATATCTCCAGTCCCCCGTAACAGCTTCATAGCCTGCCAGATTGCTCGCCAACCCGAACCCGTTGTACATACCCCAGATGAAATCGGAAACGAGGTTGTTCTTGATCTTCTCGAGTTCCAGAGAGTCAACCGGAGTTTTCTTTAGCTTCTCGATCTCCTCATAGATTGCCAACTCCAACTCTTCGCTTGTGGCGGGGGCCTTGGGAGCGGCATCGATGATGAGCGCGTTGGGGTCGAATGAACCGGCATCGCTCCCGGGAAACTGCCATGCGTCAGCATACAGAGCCAGTCGCTTTCCTTCCACGAGGTTCTTATAGAACCGGGAAGTTCTGCCGGTCGAAAGCAGCCTCTCTATGACGCGGAAGACAACATCATCGGGGTCAACGAAACTGGT
>DAOVLC010000106.1 GCA_030631455.1 Candidatus Zixiibacteriota bacterium | reverse complement strand
CTCCGGCCACGGTGCGTTGACTGTGATCGACGCAATCGCGGCATCGTGTGACGTGTACTTCTACCAGCTTGGCAAGAAACTTGGCCTGAAGCGTTATGCAGAATACACAAAGTCGTGTGGTCTTGGCTCACCTATGGGAATTGATCTCGCTGACGAAGCATCGGGTTTGGTTCCGGATGAGGACTACTACGACAACAGGTTTGGTGAGGGTAAATGGCCGTCCTCGTTGATCCTGAACCTGGCTATCGGGCAGGGAGAGAACCTTGTTACACCACTCCAGATGGCAGTGCTTTATGGCGCTTTCGCAAACGGTGGCAGGTTGATGCGACCGCATGCGCTTCACAGCCTGGTTACGCCGCAAGGTGAGATATTGAAGGAACCCGAGGTGATCGGGCTGCTACCGTTCTCGGAATCCACCCTCAGAGTCCTCGATTCCGCATTGATCGATGTTGTGAATGGTGAACTCGGAACCGCGCACCGTGCTCGTGTCGACGGGACGGTGGTTGCAGGCAAGACCGGTACCGCACAGAATCCGCACGGCAATGAGCATGCCTGGTTCTGCGGATTCGCGCCGGCTCATAATCCGCAGATCGTCATTGCCTGCATTGTCGAGAATGCCGGGCATGGCGGTTCTGTGGCGGCGCCGATCGTGGCCAGTATGATCGAACGATATCTTCGTTCGATCGGCGAGATTCGCGATTCGATTCCACCGGAACTGATTGTTCAGGAGGTTGCCGATGTTGACCCTTAGGGGGAACATATCGAGAATCAGTCTGGCGTTCTTTGTGTGCGGTCTCCTTCTGACTGTTATTGGAATTCTTCTGATCCACAGCGCAATGTATGCGGCACCGACTCAGTACGAACAGGATTACTACAAGCGGCAGATGATCTGGATGATGCTGGGTCTCGCCCTCTTCATAGCGGTAGTCTTCATTCCGATCCGGGTTTGCGACATATTCGCTTATGTCTTCTATGCGTTAATCGTCGCGCTTCTGATAGGACTCCTGATCAAGTCGGGCGGCAGATCCGGCAGGTGGTACAACCTCGGGTTTTTCAATCTTCAGGTTTCTGAACTCGCCAAGATAGCGGTGATCTTTGTTCTTGCCAGATACCTCTCTTATTCGCGACGGCCGCCGAACTCGGTCGTGAAATTCGGTGCGGTACTGTTTCTTGTGCTAGTGCCGATGTTGCTGATCCTGCGGCAGCCCGACCTCGGAACGTCACTCGTATTCCTCGCAATCATCGTCGTGATCCTATTCTGGTCCGGACTTCCCGGAACTTATATGCTCCTGCTGATATCGCCGGTCGTGAGTCTGATCGCATCATCGAACTGGATTTCATGGATATTGTTTCTGTTGTTGTTACTCATCCTGCTCAAGCTCATCAAGCCGGGTGCTCTTTTCAGCACTCTGACAGTCTCGGTCAATTTACTTTCAGGCATGATTATGCCTTTTGTCTGGAATAGGCTCCAGGATTATCAAAAGAGCAGGATACTGGTATTCCTTGATCCCGGAAGGGACCCGCTCGGAGCCGGGTATCAAATAATTCAATCCAAGGTGGCGGTAGGATCAGGCGGCATCTGGGGCAAGGGATACCTGGCCGGGACACAAACCAACCTTGCCTTCATCCCCGAACGCCATACCGACTTTATATTCTCAGTCCTCGGCGAGGAACTTGGATTCTGGGGTGGATTTCTGGTGTTGATTCTGTTTCTAATAATAATCCTTCTTGGAATTCACGTTGCCTTCAAATGCCGTAACCAGTTCTCGTCGTATGTTGCAGTAGGGGGATTGGCCGTGTTGACATTTCAAGTAGTCGTCAACGTCGGTATGGCACTCGGCCTGATGCCCGTTACCGGTCTGCCTTTGCCCTTTCTATCGTACGGGGGGTCTTCGTTGCTCGTCAGCTGGGTCATATTGGGCCTCCTGGTAAATGCGGAGCTAAACTGGCAGGAGTATTAGCGATGGGCGTGATTCTGGCGAGGTACTTTAACTTCGAGTCGCTCGGAACGAACTTCCGGACCGAGACGACCGCCGGAGTTACGACCTACATGACAATGGTCTACATCGTCTTCTTGCAGCCGGCTGTCCTCTCTCAGGCAGGGATGGACTTCGGCTCTGTTATGATGGCTACATGTCTGTCCGCAGCGCTTGCCTCGTTTGTCATGGGTGTATATGCGAACTATCCGATCGGGCTGGCACCCGGCATGGGTGAGAATTTCTTCTTTGCCATAACAGTCGTACTCGGCATGGGCGTTTCGTGGCAGGCCGCGCTCGCCTGCGTTTTTGCGTCAGGTGTGATCTTCATCCTGCTCGCCTTCGTCAAACTTCGCGAGATTATAATCGACGCAATCCCCGGATCGCTCAAAGCAGCGATTGCCGCCGGTATCGGGCTGTTCATTGCATTTATAGGACTCGTCCATGCCGGAATCGTAAAAGGTCCGCCAACAGAAGTCGTTGCGCTTGGCGACCTCCACTCACCGCCGGTTCTAATCGCCGGTGTGGCGTTGCTGCTGACAGCGGCGCTGATGCACTACAGGATCAAGGGAGCGATTCTCATCGGGATGATCGCGGCGCTCGCTGCCGCTTTGATATTTAGAATCGTGCCCTACGAAGGCATACTCTCGATGCCGCCGTCAATCGAACCCACCCTTTTCAAACTCGACCTTGCGGCGCTGTTCACAAGCGAAATGATCGTGGTCATAATAGTCTTCCTGTTCATGGATCTGTTCGACACAACCGGGACATTGCTTGCAGTCAGTCAGCAGGCGGGGCTTCTCAGGAACGGGAAACTTCCGCGAGCCTCGCGTGCGCTGTTAGCCGACGCCGTGGGGACAACATTCGGCGCCCTGGTCGGAACATCCACAGTCACGAGTTTCATCGAAAGCGCATCAGGGGTGCAGGAGGGCGGCAGGTCCGGTTTTACGGCAGTCGTAGTCGGTCTGCTCTTTCTTATGACTATCTTCTTCTACCCTCTCGCGAGGATGATCGGATGTGGCGTAGAGGCAGGCGAAGGGGTTATGCTGTATCCAATCACTGCTCCCGCCCTGATCATTGTCGGAAGCATGATGGTTCGTAACATCCGGCACATAAAGTGGGAAAATGTGTTGGAGGGAATACCGGCGTTCCTCATCATGGTCGGGATACCGTTGACATTCTCGATCCAGGACGGGTTCGCACTTGGCTTCATCAGTTATCCGGTGCTGATGTTGCTGGCCGGAAAGGGGAAAGAAGTGTCGACTCTCATGTATATTCTTGGACTGGTATTCTTAGCGAAACACATATTCCTCTAACTGTCGGAGAACTCTTTGATGAAAAGAATCTGTTTTCTTCTATGCCTCATCACATTGCCGGTACTGCCTTCGTTATCGCTTGCCGTTACACTCGATGAGGTAATGGAAAGGCATATCGAAGCGATGGGTGGGTTGGACAATATCGAGAGTGTTCGATCTTCCGAAACTGTCGCGACCGTGAAAATGGCAGGAATGGAAGGTACCGCGACGATATACTACAAGTATCCCGACAAGTATCGATACGATGTTGATCTTCCGATGGCGAAAATGGTACGAATTGCGAGCGGAACCGAGTCCTGGATGATCGATATGAATGGGCAAGTCCGGAAAATGTCCGGCGAGGAATCTCAGGAGATGATAAGCAGTATCTTTCTCGTATCAGGCGAGTATCTGAAGTCGGAGTATCGCGGATCTGCCGTGAAGTTGATCGGAGTAGATGAAGTCGATGGAAGAACTTACCACAAGGTACTGATTCAGCCAAATGGAGGACGCGAATCAACGCTATTCATAGATTCCGATACATATCTGATTGGGTTCTCGGAATTCACGCTTCAGATGTTCACTGTCCGCGCATGGCAGGAAGATTACCGAGAGATTGACGGTGTGATGGTGCCGTTCCGGATGCGGGAATCGACAGGCCTGGCCGCTCTCGACGCCGAGATAGTTGTCACATCGCACATATTCAATGCACCGCTGGACGACAGCATTTTCGCCCCTCCGGGACAGGGGCAACCCGACTATCACATAATGGGCGGAGAGTCTGCCGAGGTGAAATTCAACCTGAGGTCGTTCCATATATACATTCCTGTGATGGTGAACGGCTCTGGGCCATACAGCTTCATTCTCGATAGTGGATCTGGTTTGACAGTGGTAGGTTCCGACATTGCCGGGGAGCTAAGCTTGGATCAAATAGGCGAACTCCCGGCGCTGGGCGCCGGTGGCGTCGATGTTGGTAGCTTTGTCAGCCTTGACTCGATCGAGATTGGCGATGTGGTGATTACCGATATCGTTGCCGGCGAACTTGACCTGTCGAATCTTAACCGTTTCGCACTGGAACCGATAGACGGCATTCTCGGCTACGATTTCTTTTCGAGATTCGTCGTACAGATCGACTACCAGGATTCTCTACTGACCGTATTCATGGCAGATGATCCATCTTTACCCGGAGGTGCGGACACGCTTGATATCGAGTTGGAACAGAACCATCCGATGATTGCAGCTGTGATTAATGATTCGATAACAGGCCGCTTCCGAATCGATACCGGCAGCATGAATTATCTCGATCTCTACACTCATATCGTGGAGGAATACAGGCTGATAGATGAATCACGCAGCACCGTTCACAATGTAAGAGTACATGGCCTGGGCGGTCAAACGATTGAATCGACACTCGGTAGAATTAACTCATTCACGATTGGCGAAATGACCATTCGTGACCTGCCATGCGGCTTTTCGACTGCTGACTCGGGATTATTCGCGGTGGAGGGAATCGACGGTAATATCGGGGGCGGACTTCTCGCGAAATTTACCTGCACGTTTGACTATCCACGGAGCAAGTTCTACCTGACTCCCAATTCGAGTTACTACGAACGTGATGAGATGATCTCAGCCGGTGTTGTTGCCGCGAAGCAGGGCGGCAAGATTGTGGTGAGCCAGATTCTTGCGGGTTCCTCAGCCGAGGAAATGGGAGTAAGAGTCGGCGATGTTATTGTCAAGATAGACGGCGAGTCGGTCAGTAGAATGGAACTCTACGAGGTTTACGGGCTTCTTAACTCCAGGGAATCCAATAAGGTCGAGTTGGACCTTATCAGTTCTGGGACGGCCAGGATGGTGACGCTCGACAAGCTCCCGTTGTTTTGAGCTTTCTCGTCGTAATTGCTTGGGAGTTGGATCATTACGCCGATAAGAGAAACACAAGACCATATAGAACTCGGGGCTTGACTGGCGTTATAGAAACAATATATTTGCCGATTGATGGCTTTGGAGGACAAAAAGATGAAGATAGGAATCCTGACAGGTGGAGGTGATTGCCCGGGGCTGAACGCTGTCATACGGGCTGTGGTCAGAAAGTCGGTTCTGCAGAAAAAGTGGGATGTTATTGGAATACTCGAGGGCTGGAAAGGTCTGCTGAAGGATGGTCTGGCAAGGCCTATGACGCTGAAGGAGGTATCGGGGATTCTGCATCGAGGCGGTACCATACTCAAGACCTCGCGTACGAACCCGTACAGCAAGAAGGTCGAGAACGGTGAACAAAGGGTTGTTGACAAACTCCAGGAACTGGAGATAGACTGCCTTGTGGTGGTTGGCGGTGAGGACACTCTCGGAGTCGCGGAGAAGCTGGGCAAGAGAGGGATCAACGTCGTCGGCATCCCCAAGACTATCGATAACGATCTTGAAGCGACGAATATGACCTTCGGATATCAGACGGCTATCCAGACGGCGACGGAAGCCATAGATAAGCTGCATTCCACGGCGGAAAGTCATCATCG
>DAOVLC010000116.1 GCA_030631455.1 Candidatus Zixiibacteriota bacterium | reverse complement strand
GTACTTCATAGCAGACTTTCCCGGTAATGCAGCTACCGCCGAAGCCCAGTTATCAGCACACGGGACCAGTACGCACTGCTCAAACGGGAGTCTGTCAAGAAATGACGCCAGTTGATCCGGATGCGAGACGCTCATAGGATTCTCGTGAATACTTCGGAAATATCGCGACCAAACGAGAATCCCGAAGTCATCCGATACACAGTAT
Source organism: Candidatus Zixiibacteriota bacterium (assembly GCA_030631455.1). Taxonomy (GTDB): domain Bacteria; phylum Zixibacteria; class MSB-5A5; order JAABVY01; family JAHJOQ01; genus DAOVLC01. Next base: position 5,489 of record DAOVLC010000116.1, on the reverse strand, counting down.
GCAGGCACGCCGGCCCGACCAAAACACCGAAGCACGCCGAGAGCGGTCAGACCATCCCCCAGGATAATAACCGGCACTTTATCATCTCTGAACTGCATATATTTCAAAATGATCGCTCCATGATCGCCGAAGTCTCCGGCGTTACAATTCGACAATATGCCAGAAGCTGTCCAAAAAAGCAATCGACCAATCGGGCTCGCGGGATGACTGAGTTCGAACCGAATTTGCCGAAACAGATTATCGTTGCATCAATTCCGCCGATAATCAGTACAACAGATTGTGTCGCAATCAGTTCTTGACATAAGGACTCCATGTCAGTTATCTAACGTCAGCTCTTGAATCTGAGAATATGAAACAAACAGTTAAAAAGCTTTTGTCGCAGCTCGGCTACTACCGGATTCTCCGAAGTCTGAAATCCGGCACCACACTTCTCGTCTTAATGTACCATGACTTTGCGAATAGCGATGAGGCGGGATCGATCGGTTCTTATCTGCGTGAAAGAGTGAGTCATGCGCAATTCGAGGCTCATTTAAGTATTTTGGCGCAAAACTGCCGAGTACTGTCAGTCGAACAAGCTGTGAATGAGATGGCAATGGACGGGGAACTTGCAGAAGATACCGTCTGCATCACATTCGATGATGGCTACAGATCAGTGTACGATATCGCCTACCCGCTACTTCGGAAACACGATCTTCCCGCAACTGTTTATCTGACGAATGACTGGATCAACGGAAAAATGCGCCTCTGGTGGGAACAGCTCGCGGACATGATTGCCGACTGCTCTTTGTCCAATAAAATGCATGGTGAAATCGAAGGAGTTCTTGGTATCGAGTTAGGGAAACCAATCGTCAGTGAATCAGATGTGCGGAAGAAGAGATTCCTCTTGCACAATTCAATCGCAGGCCACATGAGGGAGCTAAATGACGCAGACGTGAGTGGCAAAATGTCTGAGCTACAGAACGTTTTAGAATACGACGGATCGAAACAGCCTCCTGCGGAAGCGATGAACTGGACACAAATAGCCGAGATGGCCGAGAACAACATCCGTTTCGGATCTCACACATGCTCGCATTTGAATCTGAGCCATGCCGGATTAGATGTCATCGAAAATGAGATACTTGAATCCGGAAGCGACATCGAAGGCCATATCGACTCGAAGGTGGAAGGCTTCGCATTTCCATACGGTCAGGATATCGACAGCTACGGAAAAATCGAACCGGTCTTGTCAAAACATGGATTCACCTATGCCTGTACGGCAGTTCCCGGAAGCAACGGCGTCGATTCGAACCGGTACCTTCTCCTGAGAGCAACACTGCCACTCACGGAATCCGGAGCGCTACTGGAAAGAGAACTCCTCCTAGGCCTGACTCCAAAGCGCACACCGTAACTGCATTTCAAGTGCATCACGAAATGGAAGCAAAGATTTGATGGTTTTTTGACCATAGCGTTGATATACTTTCAGTTAGATCGGACGGGCTATTAGGTTGGATTCGGACAGACCTGCCGGCATGAGGGCTTTGCCTGTTCTCGCTCGTACGATAGAGGAACCGCGAGATGTTCAACGAGCTTAAGAATCTATCTAAACATTCATTCGTCTACATGCTTGGCTCCGTTGCGAGCCGAATGGTCGGCTTCGTGATGATTCCGGTCTACACGCGCTTCCTTACGCCCGCAGATTATGGCGTCCTCGAGCTTGTCAGCCTCACAATCGACATCGTAGGGATGTTCGCGGCGCTCGGTATACACAGCGCAATAACGAGATTCTACTTCGATTACAAGAATCAGGATGATCGTAACGAGGTGATAACGACGGCTCTTATATCAACGCTGATCCTCGCGTCGATTCCAACCTCTATTCTGATCTACAGAGCAGACCTCCTGTCGAATCTGGTTTTCGGCGCGGGGCAATACAGCTACTATTTCCAGCTACTTCTTCTTGCGAATTTCCTCGATATGGTGGTAATGGTTCCGATGACTGTGTTGACGATCAAGGAAAAATCGAGGACTTACGTAGGATTCGGCCTGCTTCGGCTCGCGTTGAGCCTCTCGCTGAATATCTACTTTGTTGTAGTACTCGAGTTGGGGGTGGTCGGAATACTATATAGCAGTCTAATTTCGATCGCAGTCAGCACAGTCCTTCTCACCATTGTGGTCATGAGAAAGTTTCGTTTCCGGTTTTCTCTGACGAAAGCAATCAAGATGCTCAAGTTCGGACTTCCGCTGGTCATCGCTGCACTGGGAACATTTGTCCTCAATTTCGCAGACAGATACTTCCTCGAACATTTCGGCACGCTCAGAATGGTTGGGCTTTATGCCGTCGGCTACAAATTCGCCCTCGGGCTGTCAGAACTGCTACACCGCCCTTTCATTCTCATGTGGAATGTTTTCATGTTCAAGATTGCTGACAGAGACGACGCCAAAGAGATGTACGCCAGGGTCATGACCTACAACTCCTTTGTGGTCATATTCCTTGCGCTTGGCATGGCTGTACTGATCAAGGATGTGCTCAGAGTCATTGTCGCGCCAGACTTCACGGAGGCACACAAGATCGTACCGCTGGTTCTTGCAGGGTTTTACTTCTATTATATGATGCCTATCCTCGACGTCGGGATAATGCTGACGAAGAAAACTTACCTGCGAGCCATAAATGTCATTACGGCAGCTCTTGTCAATCTCGCTCTCAATTACTTCCTTATTTCACGGTTCGACATGATGGGGGCCGCGGCAGCGACTTTCCTCTCCTACTCGTTTCTGGCAATCCTGACGCTCTTTGTGTCGGGTCGCGTATTCAAAGTGAACTATGAGTATTTTCGTTTGGCTAAGATGTATGTCACGGCGTTACTGCTATTCGCAGTCAGCAAGCTTTTTGCCTTTGATTCTCTGGTTATCTCCATCTCGGTAAAAACAGCGCTTGTGTTGTTGTTTCCTTTGATTCTGCACCTGTTTAGATTTTACGATCAGAAGGAGAAGCGGAAATTCGGAGAGTTTTACCGGTGGTGTCTGGGCAAGGTTCGAGGGGATTCGCTGAATGCGCAATAGAAGGAAAGTGATTTGGGGCGGCATAAAGACAGCCCGAACAGACCTGAACACTGAGGTTATGTCGGAGATCTGATTTGCCAGCAAGCGACAACGGACATATCGTAGAGCAGCAGGAGCCGCGAACTGAACAGCTCCACGCTGTTCCCAAAATCACATGGCAGCATATTGGTATGGCCGCGCTTGCCCTTGTGGCAATCGCAAGTGGACTTGCGTTGCTTGGCATCCCGGATAAGTATCAATTGATAGTCTTATTCGCGATTCCGGCAATTGTCATCGCAGTTCTCATCCTGCTCAATCCGTACATCGGGGTTTTCATCTATCTGCTGTTTGAGTATCTCAGACCATACGATCTTGTGCCCGCGCTCGTACACCTGAAGATACCGTTAGTAGTAATCACAATAACAGCCGCATCCTTTGTGCTGCGTCTTGCCAGATCCAAGAAGATGATCTGGAATAACTTCGGCTGGCTATACCTCGGATTCGTCTCGCTCATCGGATTCACGGTCTTCTCTGCAGAGAATTATTTCTACGCTATTCAAGTATTCAGAGTGATGCTTGAGTCCTTCATCATGTTTGTCGTGTGTGTGAATGTGGTCAATAACTACGACCGTATGCGAAAGCTTATCTGGCTAATGCTCGCAATTCACCTGTTTTTCTCACTGAAGGGCATCTACAACTATGTGTATTCTATCGCTCCTACCGGTGCTCAGCAAACAAGCGGTGTAATCGGATCATTCTTTCTCGCCGATGAGAACGACTTCGCGCTAGCGCTCAATATCATGGTCCCATTTGCCTACTTTGGTGTGATCTATTCGAAGCGGTTTTACTCGAAGATAATGGCGTCCATCGTGTTGACGAGTCTCATTCTTGGGGTTGTGGCAAGCTTCTCGAGGGGAGGCTGGGTAGGACTTTTCGCTGCTCTTGGCTTCTGTTTTCTGAGGACAAGACAAAAGGTCGTCAGCCTCGGTTTCGCAGTACTCCTTCTAATAGTACTCGGCTCAACTGTGCCGACACGTTACTGGGAGGAGATAAGTACTATCACTGATACGGAGGAAACGACAGCGGCGACCAGGTTGCACTACTGGAAAGCGGCTGTCCGAATGTACCTAGATCATCCGATCGTCGGTGTGGGCGCCGCCAACGGTGGCGTCCATATGCCGAATTATGTCACCGGTTTCGCTGATCCGGCGACACAGTGGGGCCGAGCGTTCCACGGCACACTGCCGCAGGTTCTTGCAGAACTCGGAACGATCGGAATCGCTCTCTATCTGGCTATGATAGTTATGGCATTTCGGTATCTCGTGAGAATCAGGCGAGATGCGCTTGCAACGGGTGATCGAATCGAAATCGTCAACTACTCAGATTCGATCTTCGGAGGAATAATCGCTTTTCTCGCAACAGCGACATTTCTGTCTACGGCATATTATCCGCAGTTGTGGACTCTGTTCGCTCTGACCATGATACTTGTGAGATGCCCGAGGCGGACAAACGAGGCGAATCGTGATCTCAACGACAGTGTAACGGAACCGGCGCAGTCGACTTCAAGTTCGTAAGCGATATGGACGATTATTATTATATAGTATCCTTTGTGCAGTTTTCAGCATCGGCAGAGGCCAGAAATCTGCTTCAAACGAATAAGGTTGATAGTGGTTGAACAAGAACAAGATACACGGAAAATGACACGGATCATCGAGTACTCTGATGAGTACCGGCTTGCCTGGTCTGAGTACGTTGAGCGTACGGCAGATTCGACGGTCGCTCACAAAATCGGCTGGAGAGATGTGATACACAAGTCCCTTGGACACTCGCCGAAATACCTCATGGCTATGAGCGGCTCAACGGTGAAAGGAGTGTTGCCCCTATTCGTCGTCACCACCTGGTGGCGCACAAAATACGTCGTCTCGGTGCCATGGCTCGACTACGGCGGAGTATGTGCCGACGACAAGGAAACCGAGAAACTCCTCCTTTCCGAAGCGACCAAAATAACAGACGACAAAGGCGCAAGGTTCCTAGAGCTTCGGTCTGTTGAGTCCAACGAAGTCGGTCTGGAAAAACGACTGGACAAAGTCTCATTTCCTCTGGAACTGGACAGTGACCCGGACAAAGTATGGAAAGCATTCGGTTGGGAAGTGAGGGGTCGAATAAAAAAATCCCGAAAATCAGGACTGACAACTGAGATTGGCGGCCTTGAAAAACTCGACGACTTCTACGGGGTATTCTCCCGCAACATGCGCGATCTCGGAACAACTGTTTGGAGCAAGGAGCTGTTTCGGAATACGCTGAAGAAATTCCCGAAAGATGTTGAGATTATCCTTGTGAGAATGAATGATGCGGCCATCGGATGCGGATTGATACTCTCGTTCAAGAAGACTCAGTATGTCCCGTCAGCATCCTCTTTTAGGTGGTCTCTCAAGTATTGCCCAAACAACGCGCTCTACTGGTCCGTTATC
>DAOVLC010000394.1 GCA_030631455.1 Candidatus Zixiibacteriota bacterium | reverse complement strand
CGATAGAGAAGTCGCCATCTTTGGTTCGCCGCCATTCAGTGGTAACAGCCAAACCTGGTTGCCATCTCCTCTGTCTGTGTGAAAGGCAAGCTGCTTACCGTCCGGCGACCATTTTGGATGCGACTCACCGCTTTCGCCGTTGGTCATCTGCCTGAGATTCGTACCGTCACTGTTCATCACCCAGATGTGACTCTCTGATTCACCGGTCTCGACATCGGTTGTTCTGAGCACAAATGCTATCTGTCTGCTATCGGGTGAGATTTGAGGGTCGCTAATCTTCGGGACGCTGTAGAGATCATCAAATGTGATGACCGCTCCGAATGTAGAGGCGGCAGATACTGCGATCATTATAAGTATAAAACACAAATTGCTGCGCATGGCGCTTCCTTTCGTGTGTGTATTCAGCCCGATGTTATGGAAGGAGACGCGGTTTGACAATCAAAAAGTAGCAGCAGGTCAGATCTCGCCCTTCAAAAGCTCAGGACGGGCAGTTCGCACACTGAACACAGAGACCTGAAAAATACGAGTTGACATACCATCGTGTTCGGCGTTCTTTCGAGTTATGGAATTCGTATCCAAGAATCTCGACGGCATAATCGACCTCGCGTTGCGGGAAGACATTGGCAATGGCGATTTGACCACACTCGCCTGCGTGAGTCCGAATACTGAGGGAGATGCTGATATATTATGCAAATCGGGCGGAGTCCTCTCCGGTCAGGCGGTAGCTCAACAGGTGTTCAAGAAGGTGGACGAGAGAATCAGGTACGAGCCGCTTGTTACCGATGGGTCGAACGTAAAGGCGAACACCGTTGTTGCAAGTGTGACCGGCAAGCTGACGTCACTTCTAACCGGAGAGCGGGTTGCTCTGAACTTTCTGATGAGAATGTCCGGGATCGCGACATTGACCGAGCGATTCGTTCGAGAGGTCACCGGCACCGGAGTCGCGGTTCTCGATACGCGGAAGACCACGCCCGGCCTGCGCGAGTTGGAGAAACATGCGGTGCTGTGCGGCGGAGGGGTCAATCACCGCAAGGGTTTGTATGATATGATCCTGATCAAAGACAACCATATTCGCGCAGCCGGCTCTGTCTCGGAAGCTCTGAAGAGGTGTCGCGATTATGTCGAAGAGACTGGCCGCGAGGTGCCGGTCGAAATCGAGGTCGGCTCCAGTATTGAACTCGAGCAGTCGCTCGATTCCGGAGCTACAAGGATCATGCTCGACAACATGGACACCGCTCAAGTGAGAGAAGCGGTTGAGAGAATTCGCCGTGTACCGGGCAACATCAAGGTTGAGATATCCGGTGGCGTGACTCTCGCAAATGTCAGAGAGCTCGCCGAATGCGGTGTCGATTACATTTCGGTCGGGGCGCTGACTCACTCAGCCCCCTCGCTCGACTTTTCCCTCAACATAGTGAAGACTGCCTGACGATATGAGGGGCAGGGTTGACGAGATCGCGATTGGGCTTCTCAGTTTTCTGAGGAAGTCGCGAGAGAGGTCTTATGCGATCCCTAAACTTGCCGAGAAATTCTCGACTCGGCCGAGGTTCATCAACCAGGCTCTGCGCGGTCTTGTGGTGTGGGGCTATAAGTTCGAATTCGACAATACCTCCAAGGTGAGATTCGTTTCCGCACCCGATTCGATTTTCCCGCACGAAATCGAACACTATCTCAAAACGAAGTTTATCGGGAGGAATATTATATCGCACTTTTCGGTTCCCTCGACAAACTCGCTCGCGTTCAGTCTTGCTGAAGACGGTGCGCCCGAGGGAACGCTTGTCATAGCGGAAAAGCAGACTTCAGGCCGAGGAAGGCTTGGCAGACGCTGGCATTCATCGCCAAAGAAAGGGTTGTGGACGTCGCTGATACTCAAACCGCCGTTTCCCCCGGCGGAGTTACCCGGCCTGTCCATAGTCGCCGCGACAGCGCTTGCCGAGACAATCATCTCAAAGCTTGAACTCGATGCCAAAGTCAAATGGCCGAATGACTGTCTGATCGATGGATACAAGGTTGCCGGCATTTTGACCGAGATCTCAGCGGAACTCGACAAGGCAAACTTCGTCATCGTTGGCACTGGCATAAATATCAACCACACAACAAAAGATTTCCCACCCGCATTTCGGCGCAGGGCTACATCACTGAAGATCGAGACAGGCGGACGGATCGACCGCGTCCGGTTTCTTGCCGATTTCCTTCTCGAATTCGAGAAGACATACATCCAGTTCAAGAGACATGGTCTCAAACCGCTGCTGCCTAGAATCAAGAAACTTTCATCGCTGCTCGGCAAACAAGTCAGGCTGAAGAAAGGCAACAAGACGATCCTTGCGAAGGCAGTTGATATCGGCGTCGACGGGGCGCTGCTGGTCAGGCGACGCAAGGAGACGCTTCGGGTGACAGCCGGGGAAGTGACGGTTGTATAAACTGAATACCGCTCAAGTGCTCGCAGGGGCTGTGCCCCAGCGATTCGACACCTCATTACCATAGAAAGCCGACTCTTCAGAAGAGCCGGCCAATCGTCAAATCGGAATAATTGAAATGTTCGCCGTCAGTCGCGCTGGAGAGGCTTGCCGCGAGCTGAGTCGGGTAATGGTTTTGCTATCGAAGGTATCGATTTCGGATCAGGCATTATAAAGAGAGAATCCGAGACCGGCCGGTTGACCGCTATCGTATCGTATTCGATCTTGCGTTTGCCCGCAGTGGTCCCGACCTTAACACTGAATGGATAGACAAAACCGTCGATTTCTCTAAAATCCTCGAAGAACTGCTCCGCCAAACCCCTTGGCGT
>DAOVLC010000272.1 GCA_030631455.1 Candidatus Zixiibacteriota bacterium | reverse complement strand
GGTGGTGTGGTCAACCTCGTTCCTCGCACACTCGAGGTGGGAAGTGGCGCTTCATCAGTCATTCCCGAGATGAAGACGAGCTACTCTACTGCTGATGACGGCAAAGACCTGTACGCAGGATTCGTCGCCAGCCTTGGCTCGTTCAGGTCATCAGTTGGGGCCACCTACAAGTATAGGGGAGACCTGCGAGCCGGAGGACGCGTGGGAAGACAGTCGCCGACCGGGTGGGATGAGTTCGGTATCAGCTCTCGGACAGCCTGTATCATCGATAAGAACAACTCCCTGGTTTTCGATCTTATCGCAACTCGACAGAATCGAGTTCCACGATACGACAAGTATGTCTGTGGTGATTTCGAGCAGTACACATACGATCCACAGGATCGAGATCTTCTTGCGCTGACCTACAATGCCGGAATGCCGAATTCGGTTATTCATTCCATCAAGTGCAACATCTCCTATCAACGGGAGACTGAGGGGCGGACCAAGCAGAAGACCAACTCATCGAGTATCACGAAAGACAGGGACAGGATTATCACACGTGGCGGATATCTCCAGATGTCGTCCCTGTTGGTATCCAGGCACTGGTTGAGCTTTGGGTGTGAGTTCTACGATGATAAGATCAACAGCGAGAGAATACAGATTCAGAATGGTGATTCGATCAGTGACAGACCGGCGTTTCCAGACAACTCAGGGTATCGGTCGGTCGGCCTGTTTGCCAGGGATGAGTACTCATTGAGCACTGTTCTGAGGATGATACTGGGGCTGCGATACAGCCGCTATAGAGTCGAATCACCTCTGGGGGAGCCTTTCGGTGATCTTGAGGAAACATACAGCGACCTTACAGGTTCTCTAGCGCTTACGTGCAGGATAGTCCCCGAGTTGAACCTTGTCGGACGCTGGTCGCAAGGATTCAGGGCGCCGAACCTTAACGATGTTGCCGTCCTCAAGTATTCCAGCAGTGGTGTCGATGCTCCAAGCTCAGGGCTGAAACCGGAGATAAGCAACAACTTCGAGATCGGTGTGAAGATGCGCCGTGATAATCTGAGTGGCAGTTTGTTCTGTTTCTACAATCGTCTGAGTGACCTGATTGACAGAGTGCCGGGAACCTACGATGGCAAGGATTTCTTTGATGAGAACGGTAACGGGGTTCGCGATCCGAGTGAGTATGACATCTACCAGAGGCGCAACGTGGGTGAATCCGATATCTACGGATTCGAGATGGACAACGTCGTTACACTCAGCGATGCCTGGGAGATGAGAGCGAATTGCTTCTGGACTCACGGCGAGAACAGAACCGATGATGAGCCTTTGAGCAGGATCCCGCCGCTAATGGGGATGCTCGCTGTCCGCGTGAAGCCGGGGACGACATACTGGATTGAAGCCTTCTGTCGAGCCGCCGGTTCGCAGCGGAGGTTATCTGCGCGGGACATCGATGATACCCGGATAGATAACAATGGCACACCATCCTGGGTGACGTTAAATCTCAGATCGAAGATAACCGTCGGCAATCTCTCCTTCAATGTCGCTCTTGAGAACATCGCTGATGCAACATACAAAGAACACGGTTCCGGTGTCTGCTCACCAGGCAGAAACCTCACACTCACAGTAAGCTACGGTGGCATGTAGTTCTCCTGAAGCTTCCTGATCCACAAAAAGTCTCTTGCCCGTTTGCTGGAGTTTGCGTATCTTCTTCGCCATCATATCGTAACATGATCGTTGAAATCGAGTTGCTGAGTGGTATCGGGGATAGATCATATACGCGGAGGATAACATGAGACGATTATCGATCACACTGACAGTTCTGATCTTAGCGATACTTCTCTCTTGTGCCACAACCGGCCCGGGAGGGAAGAAGGATTTCATCCTGATCTCCGATAGTCAGGAGGTCGGCCTCGGGCAGCAGTTCGACGCTCAGGTCAGGAGCGAATCCAAAGTGCTGGCCGACCGGCAATGGCAGAACTATTTCAACGATATCGGGCAGCGAGTTGTCGCAGTGTGCGACCGCAAGACTATTGAGTATCATTTCACCGTGATCGAATCTGACGACATCAACGCGTTCGCAACTCCGGGAGGTTATGTCTACATATACACCGGTCTGCTCAAGCTGATGGAATCCGAGGCTGAGCTTGCGGCTGTCACCTCGCACGAGATATCTCACATAGTTGCGCGGCACGGCGTGAAAAGGCTCCAGCAGGCGCTCGGGCTGTCGGTGCTGATCGAACTCGTCACCGGCAAATCTGACAGCAAGACGCTCGAAACCGCAATCGCTATCGGTCTTGGTGTCGCATTGTCAGGCTATTCGAGATCGAATGAGCGAGAGGCGGACGAATTCGGCATCCATTATATGACGCTCGCCGGTTTCAATCCAAAGGGCGCTACCAACATGTTCGAGCACATGGCTGCGGCCTCACCCGGCAAACGGAATTTCTTCGAGAACCTGCTGGCAACTCATCCGGAGACTCAGGAGAGAATCTCGAATGCCAATGCAAAGGTGCGGCAATACAGCGCCGATATCCGGTCGCGCGATCTGGGCAAAGCGCATTACACACAGATGAAAGCTCGGCTTCCGTAGGCAGATTGCTATCAGACGCGCTCTTTATCTGAGCCAGTGTTAGTACGCCCAATTGAGCATCCGTGGTCCTATGTATCTACCTTCAAGCTGAATCGGAGGTCTCTGAGAGAAAAATCTCGATCGATTGATTTTTTTCTTGTTTTCTACATTGAATTGATTATACACAGTTCCATGTACTTGCAACGTGGCTACGGTAGGTGTTCGGATTTTAACCTGCTGTGTCACATTGGAGCAGACAACGAATTTCACATCCAAACAGTTGCTGGTATTTCCAGCAACTGTTTGTTAAATGAGCAATTTCCCATAAGTCTCTGAGAGGGAAGGAGGTTCTCGACAGAGTCTGGCGATAACCCGTTAAGTTGTTCAAGAACAAGGCTCTATGAGGGTGGAGCCACGTGGGTTGTGTGAAGGGAACTGCCCTGATTCTCGCCAAACTTAGCAAATGGAAGTTGCGATCTAACATATTGTAACATGGGATGTTAGCTTTGTTCAATCAGCACCAAGACATCAATTTGGACGAAGCGCACAGATCATTTTCATCGCTCGGCACTCCTGTTGCGATTAAAGCGTAGGACGCGGAGGTTTACGACTCTAACAGCACAGGTGTGAGAGCAAATGGCGATTATAACTAACGTGCGGCCGCTCGCAGTAGCAACTACGGTCGTTTTGGTCTTGTGCGTTTTTACATACGGCGCAACAGCGCAGGTTGTTTCATCTGGCAACGCTGGAACAACGTCCGCGAATTTCCTGAAAATGGGAGTCGGGGCACGCGCATCGGCTCTTGGCGGCGCATTTGTAGCGATAGCCGATGATGCCACAGCGGGCTACTGGAATCCGGCTGGGTTGCCTCAGATCTCCCACACAGAGCTTATCTTCATGCATAACGACTGGTATCAGGACATCAAAAGCAACTACCTTGGAGCTGCATTCCCGGTCTCAAACTCGTTTGCTCTTGGGCTTGGCATCTCGTATCTGGACTACGGTTCATTCGATGGCTATAATAGTGACGATCAGCCAACGGGCGAATACTCGGCCAACGCGCTGGTCTTTTCCACGTCCGGGGCCTACCAACTCAGTCGCAATCTATCTGTCGGCGTGACTGGGAAGATCTTTTCCGAAAAACTCGTGCAGACATCTGCAACCGGCTACGCCGCGGACTTTGGCGCTCTCTACCGAACCACCGGAGTATCGATCGGGCTGAATCTTATGAACGTTGGCAAT
>DAOVLC010000082.1 GCA_030631455.1 Candidatus Zixiibacteriota bacterium | reverse complement strand
GCTTGCAAATCGAGCAACGGAAATCCTTGGCGGAAGCCTCGGTGATTACAGCCGCGTGCATCCGAACGATCACGCCAACATGAGCCAGTCAACGAACGATACCATACACACTGCGATTCATCTCGCCGCTTATGCTGAAATCCGGGAACAGTTGCTGCCGGCGATAACCGGTCTGGAAGAAGCGCTGCGTGAGAAGGAGAGAGAGTTTGACGGAGTGATCAAATCGGGCCGCACCCATCTTCAGGATGCGGTTCCTATGCGACTTGGCCAGGAGTTCGGCGGTTACGCCGCCATGATGGAACACGGCCGACAGTGCATTGAGCATGCCGCAGATGCTTTTCTCGATCTTTGCATAGGCGGAACAGCGGTAGGCACGGGCTTGAACACCGATCCGTCTTACAGAGAGAATGTGATAAAACATATAAATGAAGTTACGGGATACCGATTCCGGTCCGCTGCAAACATGTTCGAGGCTATGCAGAATCTTGATGCGGTCGTCGAGGTAGCGGGAGCTATTCGCGTGCTGATAACGAGCCTTCGTAAAATCGCTGACGATCTCAGGCTACTCAGCTCCGGTCCGCTGACCGGATTGGCGGAAATCAAGCTTCCAGCCGTTCAGCCGGGCTCTTCGATTATGCCGGGCAAGGTGAACCCTGTCCTGCCCGAGATGCTGGATATGGTCTGTTTCCATGCGCTTGGCTGTGACACCGCTATCCTTCATTCGGCACAGGCAGGCCAGCTTGAACTTAATGTCATGATGCCGGTCGTCGCATACAACCTGCTGCTGGAAATCGAAATCCTGTCAGGCGGTATGCGGAGCTTTACACAGAAATGCGTTAGTGGGATAGTCGCTGATACGGAAAGGTGCGAGCAGTATGCTGAAAGCAGTCCGGCGCTTGTCACTGCTCTTGCTCCACATATCGGCTACGCCAAAGCTGCCGAGATAGCCAAAGAGTCTCTTGCCACCGGCAAGTCAATTAAGCATATTGCGGTTTCGAGAAAGATCATGGACCGCGGTCAACTTGAGGAATTACTGGATATACACAAACTGACCGTGGATCCGGGAGAAAAAGAACGGAACCAGAAAGGCAAAGAACAGTAGTGTCCTATTCGAGGAGGATAATGTAATGACTGAAAGACTTCAAGTCTACAAATGCAGTGTCTGCGGGAATATGACAGAGGTTGTTCACGCAAGCGGCGGTGAGCTTGTCTGCTGTGGCCAACCGATGAACCTGATGACAGAGAACACAACCGATGCTGCAACTGAGAAGCATGTGCCCGTAATCGAGAAGATCGATGGTGGGTTCAAAGTGATGGTGGGCAGTATCGCTCATCCGATGGAGGACAAACACTACATCGAGTGGATCGAACTGATCGCGGACGGCAAAGCCTATCATCAATTCCTCGATCCGGGAGGCGTGCCTGAAGCGGTCTTCATGGTCGATGCTGCCGAGGTGACTGCGAGAGAGTACTGCAATCTACATGGACTTTGGAAATCATAATCGAATTAGGAGAATGAGATGGAATTCAATTCGGTAAACGAGATTTTGGATTACGCTATTGTCAGGGAACAGAATGCTGCTGATTTCTATACTGATCTGGCCGGTCGGATGGATCGCGAGCACATGAAGGAAATCTTCCTTGGTTTCGCAAGTGAAGAGCAGGGGCACAAGGCCAAGCTGCTGGCAGTTAAGGAAGGCAAGCAGTTGCTTGCATCCGAAAAGATGATCCTTGATCTGAAAATAGGGGATAACCTGGTTGATGTGGAACTTGCCTCAGATCCGAGTTACCAGGATGCCCTCATCCTTGCGATGAAAGCGGAAAAGAACGCCTTCAGGCTTTATAACAACCTGGCGAATGCGACAGACGATGCGAATCTGAAGACACTGTTCATTGGCCTTGCCAATGAAGAGGCGAAACACAAGCTGAGGTTCGAGATCGAGTACGATGACGCTATCTTGACAGAGAACTAAGACACTCATACGGCTTGAAGGGAACATGATGATTAGTAAGAAGATGCAGGACGCCATGAATGAGCAGGTAAAGGCAGAATTCTATTCGGCTTATTTATACCTGAGTATGTCGGCTTACCTGGAATCAATCGATCTGCCGGGTCTTGCGAACTGGATGCGCGTGCAGTATCAGGAAGAGGTTACTCACGCCGAGAAAATCTACGATCATGTGATTGAGCGAGATGGTCGGGCTATCGTGAAATCATGGGACTCGCCGCTCACCGATTGGGAATCTCCCTTGGATCTTTTCGAGGCAGCGTACAAACACGAGCAGCTGGTGACAAGCTTGATCAATAAGCTGGTCGATACAGCCATAGCGGAACATGACCATGCGTCGCAGATATTTCTCCAGTGGTTTGTGAACGAGCAGGTAGAGGAAGAGGCTTCTGTCAAAGCCGTTATCCAGCAATTCAAGCTCCTTGGAGATTCGAGGGCAGGGCTTTTCCAGATAGATCGAGAGCTGGGCCAGCGTGTGTTTACACCTCCCGCGGCCACTCAGGGAGCATAATGGATCGACAGGCTACGGCTGAGTATCAGAGGTACGGGGCTTGGAAGACATTAAACGGAGGATGCAATGGATATTTTTGAATACGCTATGAAGATGGAAGAGGATGGGCGCGCCTTCTATCTGGGGCATGCAGAGAAAACGCTGAACACTGGCTTGAAAAGCATATTGGTCGAGCTTGCAGAGGACGAACTGAAGCACTACAACATGTACAAAGAGATGAGAGACTCGCAATCTGTCGAATTCAAAGAGGGTGAGAAGACAACTATTCTCTCGTCTGTTAAGAATGTTTTCGAGTCGATGAAGGCGGAAGGCAAAGAGATACCCCTCCGAGACGATGATTTGAAAGTGTGGGGGGAAGCTCGAGAGATCGAAGCAAAATCCGAGGCTTTCTACCGCGAGAAGGCTGGCGAAATCGATAACGATGGACAGAAGAGTATTCTCATTCGCATTGCTGATGAGGAGCACAAACACTGGATAGCGATAGAAAATGTAATCCGGTTTCTCGAACGCCCTCAGCAATGGCTTGAGGACGCTGAGTGGAGCAACCTTGACGATTACTAAGCTTGCGGCATGAGCATATTGATTGTCTGCCAGGGTCGAATCGCAGTGTGAAGGAAGGAGAAAGCCGTGGAGATGTACAGCTGCGACCTCTGCGAATGGGTGTATGATCCAAAAGAGGGCTTACCCGAGGAAGGTATCGAGCCCGGAACGCCTTTCGAGAATCTTCCGGATGACTTTATCTGCCCAATCTGCGGCGCGGGAAAGGACGATTTCTCGGT
The DNA here is from genome assembly GCA_030631455.1 of Candidatus Zixiibacteriota bacterium. Classification (GTDB taxonomy): domain Bacteria; phylum Zixibacteria; class MSB-5A5; order JAABVY01; family JAHJOQ01; genus DAOVLC01. The sequence goes on along the minus strand of DAOVLC010000082.1, from coordinate 3,436 downwards.
TCTGGAGGCAGCCGATCAACTGTAGGCCGGTAGGCTCTTCTTGGGGGTAGATCCATCCGAGAGTGAACAATCTGATGTATTGACCAAACTGTGAATATGGGGAAATATCATGGACAAGACCCAGTATAGTATTGGCGTCGAGCTGCGGCTTGATTTCGACAGCGCTGTCGAACGAACTGTAGAGCGTTTGAAGGATCAAGGATTTGGGGTCCTGACTGAAATCGATGTCAAAGAGACGTTAGAGCAGAAACTGGGCGTCGATTTCAAGAATTATCGCATTTTAGGCGCCTGCAATCCACCATTAGCGCATAAAGCGCTGTCGGCGGAAAATGAAATCGGCTTGCTCCTGCCGTGCAATGTCATCGTCTACGAGACTTCACAGGGCAAAGTAAGGGTATCCGCAATTGACCCGATCGCAGCTATGTCGGTAGTCGGAAGCGATGCAGTGAAATCAGTTGCCGAAGAGGTGAGCCAGAAGCTCACTGCCGTAATCTCGGCCCTCGCCGAATCTGTATAAAGATAATAGCAGCCTGTAGTACGCCCGTTCTGCGATTGTTGCTGACACATATCGCAGGCGTATATCCAAATCAAAGGATAACGTATTATCACACATGGCATCTCTCTGACATAAACAAGGAGAAAATGCACCTACATAGGGAACATTGGGGGTTTGCTGGAGATTGTAAAGGTGGGACGCACAGTTGACTCACGATTGACTCTGCGGTCGTAGTATCACTGAGCAAAACAAGATCGTCAGCCACTGAAGGCGGTTGACATCTGACAATTGGAATGTTGATGTTACACATGGGAGGTGCAATGAGAGGCCAGATCACAGTAATCCTGGCAGTAATCCTGTTCACAATCGGAGCTTTGCCCGTTCGGGCCGGTGATAGCCCATGGCCGATGTTTCGGCATGACCTAAAACACACCGGCAGATCACCTCATACCGGACCTGCGACACCTGAACTGAAGTGGTCCTTCCAAGCGGATGACGGAATCGTCAGTTCTCCATCCATTGGACACAACGGGACAATCTATGTTGGAGCAGGAGGCTATCATTTGGCGAGTTCTGATTCGTCTTTCTACGCAATTAACGCTGACGGCAGTCTTAAGTGGAAATTCCATGTCATATATAATGACTTTACAAACGGGGTTTTCTCATCACCTGCAATTGCGCCGGACGGAACGATCTACTTCGGCTCCGGCGACAAACACATCTACGCCATTGAAGATTCGGTAAGCTACGGGAAACTCAAGTGGTCAACTCTCCTTGGCTTTTTTCCTGTGTACTCGTCCCCGGTTATAGGAGGTGATGGAACAATATACATCGGAACGCTTGATTTCACTATGAATGCTCTGCGGCCGGATGATGGAGTCAGGAAATGGTATTACACTACGGGCTGGTGTATATTCTCTTCTCCGGCGATTCGTGATGATGGATCGATATGTGTCGGATCCAAAGACCACAATCTCTACGTGTTCGAAGACTCCGTGACCTACGGCAAAGTCAGGTGGTCGTATCCCGCGGGGGTGTTTTACGACGGGCATCTTCTTGACAGCTCTCCGGCCATCGGCCCGGACGGCACCATTTACATCGGTGCAGATCCTTATGGCGCATCTGGCCAGACGCCGGTGCCGATTGACACGGCATTCTATGCCGTCAACCCGGATGGTAGCCTCAAATGGAAGTTCGTCATGGACGACGGGGTGGAATCATCACCCGGTATCGGACCCGACGGGACTGTCTATGTTGGATCCTACGACAGTTGCCTTTACGCGATCCGGGATCTGGGTACTGAGGGAGAGCTGCTTTGGAAATTCAAAACAGGAGGCCCGATCGATGCCTCACCAACCATCGATGCGGCGGGGATCATATATATTGGTTCGCGGGATTCCAATATGTATGCGATCAACCCGGACGGTACCGAGCGATGGAGCTTGCCTACAGGAGGCGGGATCGAATCATCGGTCACTATCGATGCCGATGGGACCATTTACTTCGGTTCCTTCGATGGAAAGCTCTACGCATTGGGAACGGATTCTCCCGATGTGGGTGTTGAATCGATCAATGTTCCAGAACAGGTGCTTGCAGGCGCAACATATAGTCCTGTGGCGAAAATACGAAATTACAGGGCGATACCGCAGAGTTTCGAGGTCGGATGTCTAATCGAACGGGACGCGTCGATCGTCTATTCCGACACCACGGAGATCGCAAACCTTGAGAGCGGGATATCAACCCCCGCGGTATTCTCTCCCTGGGTTGTCGATCCTGACGGTGGTATGGAGTACGAGATCACCGTCTATACTATACATGCCGAAGATGACAATCAGATCAACGATACGCTTGTGGCCGTGACCGTATCCGACTCAGAATCTGCTTTTGTGTGCGGCGATGCCAATTCATCGTTGTCAGTCGATATCGATGACATTGTCTACTTGATCTCTTTCATTTTCTCAGGAGGTCCGCCGCCGGCACCGGTCGAGTCGGGAGACCCGGACTGTAGCGGCGGTGTTGATATCGATGATGTAGTATATTTAATCAACTACGTATTCGCGTCAGGACCTGAGCCCTGCCTCGACTGTCCTCAATAGGAGTTCTGAATCGCACCGGTTGTCGTTGGGTTGTGAATTGATTTAGAGTTGCGTCACACTAAGTAGGAGATGGATCCATGAGAAGGAGACTAAGTACGAAAGCTATTAGACGCTTGACTATTATTGCGGCATTGGCTTTGCCACTTGGCCTCGCAGCCGAAATTATGTGGTCCAGTGGTCCTGCCGACGGATTCACCGGAGCTCCCGGGGAGAACACATGTCAGATTTGTCATAATCACGGCCCCGATGACGGTTCGCTTCAATTGCCTGGATTTCCGGCGGAATACCTGCCTGACCAGGCATATACCTTGACTGTGAGTATCGAAGATCCGGGTCAGCAACGTTGGGGCTTTGAATTGACTGCTGTTGACGGCGACGGAAACGGAGCAGGCACGTTTACGATTACCGATCCGGTGAACACTCAGCTATCGGACAACGACCCCTTAACCGCCCGTGATTACGTCAAGCATACCTCAGTTGGAACCTATATCGGAACCTCAGATGGCCCCGTCACATGGATGTTCCAATGGACAGCGCCCGGCAGTAGCGTCGGCGATGTTGACTTCTTCGTTGCCGGGAACGCTGCGAACGGCGATGGGACTACTGAGGGAAATAACATATATACTGCCTCTGCTACTGTCGTCGCCAGCGAATGCAGTGATCCAAATGGTTCAGGAGCATTGGATATCGGAAATGCAAACGGCAGCACAGAAGAGCCGACGATTGACATCGACGATGTTGTATATTTGATCGCATACATCTTCTCAGGCGGACCACCACCGACACCTTATCCGTCAGCGTCAGGCGATGCGAACTGCAGTTGCGGATCTCCGGCAGTTGACAT
>DAOVLC010000266.1 GCA_030631455.1 Candidatus Zixiibacteriota bacterium | reverse complement strand
GATGTCAGCACCGGCGAGGGACCATACACCGGCACCATCATCCAGCCTGTCAGTGCTGTTGATGGTCTGACCCGGATGAGAGTGCGCCTCAACTACAACAGCTATCCGCCGCCGTGCGGAGAGACTCCTTACGGAGAGGTCGAGGATTACACGGTCGATGTTCACGTCGCCTGGATCTGCGGCGATGCGGACGCCAGTGGTGAAGTTGACATTGATGATGTAGTCTACCTGATAGCCTACATCTTCTCGGGTGGCCCCGAGCCGGTGCCGTACGAATCCGGCGATGCCGATTGTTCAGGCGATGTAGACATAGACGACGTAGTCTGGCTAATCAGCTACATATTCTCCGGCGGCAACGAACCGTGCGATACTGACGGTGACGGCGAACCGGATTGCTGAGGCAGAATTTCGCCGCTGAGAGCTTGACAGAGTCGAACCCATCGCAATGAGTCGATGAGTGTGCTTTTACCTGCGTGAAGCAGATGCTACGGCGCCATCAGACTACAAGGCGCGTAACCACCTGAGAAGAGGTACTCAATCAGATACACGACATCGTCGTAGTCGATTTCACCAGTGCAGTCCGCGTCACCGGAAAATAATGGAGATGGCGGTATCCCGTCATAGAAGACGTAGCCGATCACGCACACAATATCAACGATGTCCACATCGCTTGAAGCGTTCGCATCACCAATGACGACATCGGGGAATTCGAAAAGTTGATCTGACCTGGCAGAGTCCTCTGCCTTGACTTGAGGCCAGTACGTTTCATCTGCAAATTGCGCAAATGGATCGACGACGGCTACCCGATTCGCGCGGCTGTTTAACATTGCCACACGAACACCTGCCCCGCGAGATAAAGCGGTGCCAAGAGATTTTGTTCGCGAATTACCCTTGGATGCATCTATCATCCGCATGTGATCGATCAGTATCCCCACATGCGTGATCGAGCTATCATCGTCACCGAAGAAGATCAGATTTCCCGGCTTCATTCTTCTCGTCTTGTAGTCGCTGTAGTGCTCCAGGAGCATCTGTGCATCGTAATCGCCATCAGGCAACAACTCGAACTCCTGCAGCACACACCTGACGAAACCGCTGCAATCGAGACCTGTGCTAAGACCATCGCCTCCCCATTGATACGGCACACCACGGTGCATATATGCGTATCGTATCATCTCATCTCGTTGCTCCAGTATGTCGGTCCTGTCGCCACTGAAACCATGCGCAAGGAGGAGATATATAGTGAAGCCCAGAATGATAATGCCACCGTAGAGAGTGACAGGAAGCGATTTCTGAAGTTGTGCAGTAGTCTGGAACTCCTCCATCCCGATTTCATCCTCTAGCCACTTGATACGGGCCCCGAGCGCCTTTATTGTCCTGATCGCTACAACGCGAGCAATCACATAAGCCGCAATAACTGCGCACATGCTGGAAAGGATTACGACTCTGACATCCGAGCTCACTTTCCCGCTCACCGCAAAAGCTAAGCCCAAGACAACAGCTATAGTTGCGAGAAGGGTCGTAATCAGGTGTTGCGTGCGGTATTGCCGATATGATTTGTATCGCTGTTCCCATTCACGGATCAGCTTTTCATCCTCTTTCATAACTCACTATCGCTCTTACGTTTGGCCAATCACACGGAGACTTGCGCACTGTCTTGTCGGCACGAATCTCGGTTCAAAACCATTGCCGAAAGTAGCCTTCATATATCTATGGATGAGAGAAAGCGGAGCAAAGTCAATGTTTTTTTACTCCGGGTTCTTTGCGAGCACCGTTTTGTCCTTGTCAAAAAAGGGATTTGACGTATATTATACGCATCGGCGAATGCGCCTGATTGCATCGGCTGACCGCCAGACCTCTGCAACACGGGTGTTTCTACGATACTACTTCGCTGTCTGCGAATTACTGGCGTTTGAGATTCGACAACTGGACAATGCAGCAGCCGGCGTTCGTTACGACAAGAAAGCAGCATAGGAGAACAAATCATGCAGCGTAAGCCACTACCCGTAAACCGAAAGAAGGCAACATCAATCCTGATTTTGATCCTCGCATTCGTTCCTTTCAGCGCACAGGCTCAGACGGTCGGGTTGTTTGAGTATGATCCCGGATCATTCAACGGCTATACTTTGCTTGCTCCTTCGCCGTCGACAACTACCTATCTGATTGACAACTACAGTCGAGTTGTCCATAAGTGGGAGTCGAGTTACATTCCCGCTCTATCGGCCTATCTTCTTGAAAACGGCAATCTTCTGCGCACCATCAAGTTTGACATTGTCGACGGAACCGGTGCGGGATTCGAAGAGCTCGCATGGGATGGAACGGTTATCTGGCATTACGAGCATTACGGCGATACCTATCGGCAGCACCATGACATCGAACCGTTGCCTAACGGCAATGTCCTTGTGCTGTCCAGAGAACATATACTAACTGCCGATGCTATTGCGGCCGGTCGCGATCCATCCACTTTGACAGATACTATTGTATCACCAGAATATATTGCAGAGATCGAACCGATAGGCCCGACAACCGGGAATATCGTCTGGGAATGGCATCTCTGGGATCATCTGGTCCAGGATTTCGATTCTACCAAGCCCAATTTCGGAGTTGTAGCTAATCATCCGGAACTTGTCGATCTCAACTACACGCCGACAAGTGACGCCAACTGGATTCATGGCAACGCCGTTGACTATAATCCCGAACTCGATCAGATCGTCGTCAGCAGCCGCCTTTTCAATGAGTTCTGGGTTATCGATCACAGTACAACTTCAATCGAATCCTCCGGACATACCGGCGGAGACCGTGCGATGGGCGGTGACATTCTGTTCCGGTGGGGCAATCCGCAGACATATCGAGCCGGAACCGCGGACGATCAGAGACTTTTCGGACAGCATGACGTTCACTGGATTGGTCTGGGTCTGTCGGGTGAAGGCCATTTTCTACTATTTAACAACGGTCTCAACCGACCCGATGGTAAGTACTCCACTGTGGATGAGATTTTGTCTCCAGTGGACGGCACCGGCCAATACCCTCTTCCGACGGGGGGTGCACCCCATGAGCCAGCAGATCAATTATGGATTTATGAACCAGATCCTCTCACAAGCTTGTATTCTCCAACTTTCTCCGGAGCCCAACGTCTGCCAAATGGCAATACGCTTATCTGCTCCGGGAGGAAAGGGATCATTGTCGAGATAGACGCTAGCGGCCAAGAAGTCTGGAGATACATAAATCCGGAAATAGCCAGTGGCCCACTGGAGCAGGGACAGACTGTACCTGCCGGTCAGAACAGTGTTTTCAAGATTCGTAGGTACGCACAGGACTATCCGGGATTGGCAGGCCGAGAACTGATACCCGGCGCACCTGTAGAGACCTATCCGATAAGCATCTCCGGCACCTCTCATCTTCCAGCAGAACCGACTGAAGATGATTCAGTAATCGTTACGGCGACCATCACCGATGACATCGCGGTCACTACGGCTGAATTGCGTGTCGACATGGGCTATGGTCTTTTCACGATGACGATGTTCGATGACGGCAATCATCATGATGGTTCCGCGGGCGACGATCTCTACGGAGCAGTGATTCCTCCCCTTCATGGCTCCGGCTCTGTCTCATACTATGTTTATGCGGAAAACGATCCCGGCTCGGCCACGAACGATCCGACGATCGCGCCTGTAACGACATATAACTACGCTGTCAGCGGTGACCCCTCAGTATGCGGTGACGCCGATGCGAGTGGAGATGTTGATATAGACGATGTCGTGTATCTCATCGCCTACATCTTCTCGGGCGGCCCGGCTCCCGATCCGCTTGAGTCGGGTGATGCAGACTGTAGCGGCGAGGTAGACATCGATGATGTTGTGTATCTGATAG
>DAOVLC010000015.1 GCA_030631455.1 Candidatus Zixiibacteriota bacterium | reverse complement strand
GAGTCTCTCTTCATTGAAGAACAGATACCCATCTACAGTCGTCAGAGAGACACAATCTGTAGCTTCAAACGCCTTTGCAAGTATGTGGTGGAATTTATCGAGTTGTCGCTCATAGTTCTCGTTGTCCGGGCTGTAAATCCGGCACGTCCTCAACATGACATACAGTTGAGAGATCAGCTCACGTCCCAGGCTCTGCCATTCCTGGCGATCCGGCCCGTTTGCATCCGCTGCTCGCGTTCTTGCTGCTCTCGTAGTACTCGTCATCAGATTGTTGTCCCGCTGTTTCGGGTTCGTTGACGTCTCGTCAATGCCCTGCTGGCCCATATACGGAGATCACCTCTGCGTTTACTCATCCAGTTATCGAAAAGGCGATCTACCTGCTCACCCTCCAGCCGCGACAGAGTATTCACGGCCATCTCCTTGAGTCGCTTTGTCGTCTCGCTCCTGAAAAGATTTCTTCTTGTCGCCAGCTTTTTTAGATATTCAAATGATTTATCGCCGCCTGTCGAGGCGAGTGCCTTGAGAAGCTCCTTTTGTTCGGGAGGAGGGAGCATTTCGAACTCTCGGCAGTTCACTATGGTCTCGATTGCTTCATACGCTGGCTCGTATGCCTTCTCGCTCAGGTGTCTAATGACCAGAAGACGAACGCGCTCGGAGTCATCGTTCAGCCTTCCCGCAAGAGTGCCGCGCGACGCATCCGTATCGATCCTGCAAAGTGCCGACACAGCCTCCCACCTAACCCTCTCATCTTCGTGTTCAGACGCCTTCTTGAGCGGCTGAATACACTTGTCTGTACCGATTTCTCCCAGCACAATCGCCGTATTCCGCACGACATACCAGCGCGTGTCATAGATCGCCCCCGCGATTATCTCCGGTTTCTTTCGTCCTTTCGCCTTCAGTAAATCGCAGACAATCTTCCGGGATGGAAAGTACTTCAACTCGCCGAGCATCCATAACAATTGCGAGACTGCGCTCCAGTCAAGTTCCTCGAGATAGGATCTGATCGAGTCCATGTCCTCACTCTCCGAGCGGTTCAGAATCTCTGTCAATCTCGATATTCTGATTCTATCACCGCAACGGTGAAAGCTTTTTCGAAAACGTTCGGAACGCTGGCGCGAGGCTTCGAGCAATGACGCGGATGTCTCCTTGAACTTGCGAAGCATATACACCATCAGCGGAAAGTTCTCGGCGGTTAGAAGCCGGTTGAACATGCTGTCAAGCGTATCACACGTTTCGAGAAAACCGGCATTCTCGCGCTCGGCAACTGCGATGTCAAAAAGTGTGTCGATCGCAGAAAACTCAACGGTGATCTCCTGATCCCTGGCAATAAGAGCAGCTATTTCCGCGCTTTCTTCGTGGGAGAAGCGCTGTATGTTCTCTAATATGCCTTCGGCAAGGAGTATTCCCGTACCAGAAGCAAGTGATGCGTGCTCGAGTAAACCTCCATCCGTAGATTCTTCAGCAGAGGTCTCGTCATAAATCGACTTTTCCGCAAGAATGGCTTCGCTGTAGACTGCATCAGGAATCTCGAACGCATCCTGTGCACCAAGCTCAACCTCAGCAACGGTGAGTTCATCGACCGCCTCATATTCAATACTGTCAAAGTCACCTTCCCAGAGAAGATTCACAATATCTTGATAACCGTTTCTATCGGCGAAAACGGCGCGAAAAACTGCGAAGAACCGCTCGAACTCGTCCCCCGTAATTCCTTCGCGGAGTCTTAACATGCGAATGCCGTCTCGGTGGAGCAATTCCGCGAGGTTCACCTCCCCACTTACAGAGCCGGAGACTTCCTCACCCTCGAAGACTATTTCCTTGTGATTGATCTGCAGATCAATAATCTCCAGCTCGGCAAGTGCACCTTCGAGCCGTTCCCGACAAGTACGCTTAAACTCCTGTGGAATACTACCCTCCGGTGGGTATAGCACCGACGCCTTTAGTGCGCGAGTGATAGCAGAAAGAAACTCGGCGACCTTGGCCGTATGAAGTCTTCTCGACTCAGACAGCTCTGTTTCGGTCACTTTGCCTAACATGATCGATCGCCTAAGGGAATCCCCATACTTCGTTCTATCGGTATGGCGCTCAAAAAGTTGACAATTGAGGAAAGTGGAGGCCCGCGAGTAGGCCGGATTAGTCTACCAAAACAATCTGTGACGCAGCTATATAGACTTCAAGCTCCCCTGCGTCTTTAAACTGTAGCGGATCAGACGTGATTTTCGCCGCCTTGATAGCTGGGAGAACAGCGCTCAGTCTGTCGAAGAAGCTCCAAAGCGGTTCGACATCCTGCTGAATCCTCCTCTCTGCTAAATCACTCTGGGAATCGCTCAGCGCATCAATGAACTTAATCGACGAAATGCGATACGAATCCTTTATGTCCAGCACGCTGAACGACTTCGGAAAACGGAGAATCTCAACCTCAAGAACTACTACCTCAGATCTCATGCTTATGTCAGTCGAAATCATCTGCTCCGAATCCGATTTTCTTGTGGCAAGACTCATTATCGGATCGCTTTCTTCAGGCTGGCTGAAACTGATTGCAGCAATAGGCTTGGATGGATCTAAAGGAGTGTAGGCTTTCAGATTGGCGCTAATCCAGAATAGAAGCTGCGCTATGACAATAGACCCGATACCTGCCACTAGCACGAGTGCTTTCACAACTGGCATGCGTTTCCGGGAGAGTCTAATCAGTGTACTTTGTTGACGAAGCCTTCGAATGATACGGAAAAACAGCCACAGTACAACAGCCATTCCCGCCACAAAGAACACAGTCGCCAGTATACTCAGTTTATACGTCATTCGATACGCTTTTTTCTATGGAGGCTTTATCGGTAGCCGGTACTTGTCCTATAGCAAAAAGTCTCATCAAGTTGTGGATAAGTCTTAAATTAGTTTCTTAAGCCTATGCCGTAAGGCACTCTTGTACAACATATTGCGAGGTTTTCCACAAATCGTAGGTGCTTATCCACATCAAGTTTCAGCCTCAACTGTCTCTTTCTTCGGAACAGCCTCCCCTTCTTTCATCCTGCAGGCACCCTGGAAGATCGCACCTTGCTCTATCACGAGGCCTTTTGTCTTGAGATCACCCTGGAGCAATGCCTTCGCCTGCAGTTCCACCTTCTCCTGTGCAGTCACATTGCCAATGACTTGCCCGGCAATTACGCTGTTTTTCGCTGTCACATCGCCCTCAACCCTACCCGTTGGTCCGATCACAACGGTTTCGTGCGAGATTATCTCTCCCTTGACGTTGCCGTCAACTCTCAGCGAAGTGGTCACTTCCACTTTGCCCGTGAAGGTGGAATCCTTCCCGATCACTGTGTTCATGTTTTCTGCCATGTCTACTCCACCTGCTTTAGTGATTCTACATCCATATAGTCTGCTGGATCAACCGGTTCCCCGTTGTGGCGGATTTCGTAGTGAAGATGCGGGGCCGAGCTCTTCCCAGTGTTCCCAGACAGAGCAACCAATTCGCCCCTTCTGACTACGTCACCAACAGATACAAGGAGTACCCTGTTATGTCCGAAATGAGTCTTGTATCCATCAATATGATCTATTATAAGGTAATTCCCGAAATTCTCGTCCCAATCGGCGAATTCCACTACTCCCGCGGCTGTCGCATAGACCGGAGTGCCTTCTCTCGCAGCGATATCCATACCGAGATGCCGCCTTACCCCCTCCGATTCTCCTGGTGCAAACCCCCTCGAAACAGAGCCGAGTATCGGGATTCCAGCAGGCGTCGATCCACTTATGGAGTCAAGTTCATCGGTACCACCTGCGTACTGCTGTTGAAACACCTGCGATGAATAGTCTGGAACAGCTCCGGATGACACGGCATCCGGATTATCAGAAGACATGAACTCAGGGCTCACATCAATGCCCGCAAGTTCCATCATCTTCTCGAGCAATATCCTGTTGGTGGCAAGATCTCTCTCAAGGCTGTGAACACGTTCGGTATAATCACGCAGAATCCGATTCTCGGTCTGCAAGTCATCGACCAGGACAGCATTGCTCAAAAGCTGAGTATAAGTAAGTGCTCCATAAACCACGACAATCACCGAAACAACGATGAATACTGCCAGCGCTTTCAGTAACCAGACAGGCACTCTCAGGCTGCGTGGCTGTTCCGTGGTGTCGGTCACCACCATTAATGTCAGATTCCTCGGGATCTTCCCTCCTGCTGTTGCATTATTAGATCAAGGAGACGACCGAGGTCATCTTCATTATAGAAAGATATCTCTATACGTCCTTCCTTAAGGCCACGCTTGACTCGAACGGCGGTTTGCAGGTATCGCTTCAACGCCGTCTCCGCCTCATAGATTTCCGGTGGCTGACGCTTGAGCTTGAGGCTGCGTCCGCGCTTCTTCCTCGGCTTGCCGTAGACAACATGCTCTATCTCGCGAACGGAGAGATTAGATTCCGCAATTTTACGCGCAAGTTCGATCTGTTTTTTGCTATCCGGCAACGCCAGGATTGCACGAGCGTGACTCGCCGAAACCTTGCCCTCGTTTACCAGTTCCTTTACTTCATCAGGTAATGTGAGCAGCCTGATACTGTTCGCTATGGTCGACCTGTTCTTTCCGAGCCTTGAGGCAAGTTCTTCCTGAGTCATCGCTGCCGACTCAAGCAGCTTCGCGTATGCTTCAGCCTCCTCCAGCGGAGTAAGATCCTCTCGCTGGATGTTCTCGATCAGAGCAAGCTGGAATGCCTCCGAATCGGTCATCTGGTTCATTACTATCGCAGGAATCTCTTTCAGTCCAACCAGTTGCGCTGCTCTGAGTCGCCTCTCGCCCACTATAAGCTGATACCTGCCACCCTGATGTTTGACCAGTAGAGGTTGCAGGATTCCCTTCTCTCGAATCGAATCGGCTAACTCCTTGATCCCACTGTCCGAGAAGAACTGGCGTGGCTGGCTTCTCCGTGTTAAGACCTGGTCGATCCTTAACATCACAAGCATCGAGCTTTCTCTCGGCTCCTCTCTGACCGGGATCAATGCATCTAATCCCTTGCCTAACGCTAACTTAGTCATGATTCAAAAACTCCTCTGCAAGTTGCAGATAATTCTTTGCACCGGTGCTGACAGCATCATAGAAAACTATCGGCTTACCAAATGACGGCGCCTCCGAAAGCCGCACATTTCTATGTATCACCGTATTGAATACCTGTCCATCAAAGTGCTTCCTCGCCTCGTCGGCTACCTGTCGAGACAGATTAAGCCGTGAATCGTACATCGTCAGAAGAATCCCCTCAATCTCAAGCTCCCTGTTCAGGTTTGACCTGACAAGCTCAATCGTACGAAGCAGTTGCCCCAGTCCTTCCAGCGCGTAGAATTCACACTGAATCGGAATGAGTATTGTCTGCGCCGCCACCAGAGCATTCAGAGTGAGAAGCCCGAGAGATGGTGGGCAGTCAATGAAAATGTAGTCGTAGTTGTCGGACTCGGCTGACAGGGCAGCTCTCAGTCTGTTCTCGCGGTTCTCCTGGTTGACTAACTCGACTTCCGCACCAACCAGATCGATGCTGGACGGGGCGAGCTTCAGGTAGTCAATATCAGTGGAAGTAATTACCTCGCTGAGTGTTGTCCCCCCAACAATTACGTCATAGACCGAGTTCTCGATCGAATGCTTGTCGTAACCCATCCCGCTCGTTGTATTGGCCTGCGGGTCGAAATCGATCACAAGCACCCGCTTCTCAGCCACCGCGAGACAGGCGGACAGGTTTACCGCGGTAGTGGACTTTCCGACTCCACCCTTCTGATTTGCGATTGCGATTATCTTGCTCATAACTCTCGCCTGAAAACACTCCTAAGCTGCAATAAATCAGCAGGTTGTATCTTTATAACGACACGTGGAACTGAATTCAACAAAAACTTTTATTTTTTGTAAACAATTGCAAGATGGCGCGCCGAGCCAAAAGCAGCCAGGCTGTACGGGACGAGAATGTGGTGAGAAAACGCATTAGTTCTCGAAACCGAGGATTCTATTGTGTGATCAGGAGTTTTGCCTTCCATGAGTATCAGCTTGCCAGATGATCGGAGCCAGTTCCTTGACTTCCGAATGACATCGCGCTTCGAACCGAGCGCCTTGACTATCACAATGTCTACGAGTTCATCAAGCGCTGCTCGCCTGAAGTCACAGCTGAGAAACGTCGCACTGATCTCAAGCTTCCCACAGACACGTCTCTGGAAATCGATCTTCCGAGGGGATGAGTCAAGTGTATACAGTTTAATGTCCGGGAAGATCAGCTTCAGCACAATGCCGGGGAATCCCGCGCCACTGCCGACATCGAGAAGCCTGCATCCAGGGCATAACGACAGGCAGTTGGTGATTGCGGCGGAATCAACAATCTGCTTGACCACTTCATTCTCCGGGTCCCTCCGTGATACCAGATGAAGCAGTTCATTCTCATTCAGGGTTTCATCCGCGAGGAGGCACAGTTTCTCGAAGGATAGATCAGAGAGATGCGGAGTAGATTCGGTCAGGATATTCTTAAGATCTACTCTCCAAGAGTCGTTAGACTTGGATGTTTCACGTGAAACAGACATTTTTCTGTAATCGCAAGAACCTGTAAAGCAATCGATTATCTAAGCAGACATCCTCTTCAGGTGCACCATTAGGACAGAGATGTCCCCAGGTGTGATACCTGAAATCCTCGACGCCTGACCCAATGACATTGGCTTGAACTGCACAAACTTCTCACGCGCTTCGGCCTTCAGCCCAGTCAGAGACATGAACGGGAAACCCTGTGGTATCGGGCGATCCTCAAGTCTCTTGAACTTATCAATCTCCCTCTGCTGCTTGTCAAGATAGCCCTTATACTTGATTTTGATTTCTATATCGGTCTTGATACCGCGAGAATGACTCTTCAGCTGCTTATCATTTGCCTCGACCTCGGACACTCCGATACATGGCATTCGAAGCGCGGCCGCTACCGAGATTTTACGATTATAGTCACCATTGGCCTCAATCGGGAGTTCGCGTATCGGGCACTGGACTTTCTCAAGTCGTAGCACCTCCCTCTTGACCAGTTCGATTCTCTCCGTCTCCCGCCGGTAGATACCCTCAGGTATTAGTCCAAAGCTGAATCCATACTCAATCAGTCTCTCAGCAACATTGTCCTCCCTGAGCGCAAGACGATATTCCGCTCTCGACGTGAACATGCGGTACGGTTCTTCGGTAGACTTTGTCGCCAGATCATCAAGCAGGACACCGATATAGGCTTGGGACCGGTCGAGAGTGAACTCTGGCTTGCCTTTTAGTTTCAGTACGGCATTTACCGCTGACATGAAACCCTGCACCGCAGCTTCCTCATAGCCCGAAGTACCGTTGATCTGCCCGGAGAAATATAGCCCCTCGACAAGTTTTGTTTCGGTTGTCGGCTTGATCTGGTACGGAAAGAAGAAATCGTATTCGACTGCGTAGCCAGGAACGGTAATGTCGGCTTCTTCGAGACCCTTGACAGTCCTGATCGCTCTTAGCTGGACATCCTCCGGCAGACTTGTCGCGAATCCATTCGGATAGATTTCGTCGGTACCGCCGCCTTCGGGTTCAAGAAAAAGCTGATGGCGCGGTTTGTCGGAGAACCTGACGATCTTATCTTCAATCGATGGGCAATAGCGCGGGCCAACACCTTTGATCCGACCGGAATAGAGTGCTGAGGTATGCAGATTATCGTTGATGTATTTCCTGGTGTCCTTATTAGTATAAGTGATCCAGCATGTTGCCGAGTTATCATAGACGCGTGAAGATCTGAGCGAGAACGGAGGGAAATCGTCATGTCCCGGTTGTTTTTCCAGAACATCGAAGTCTATGGTTTTGCCATCGAGCCGCGGTGGAGTGCCCGTTTTGAGACGTCCAGCCTTGAAGCCGAGGCTTTGTAGCTGTTCGGAGAGATGAAGTGCGGCATCCTCGCCGATCCTGCCGGCCTGCTGCGTGATCTCACCGATATGGATCAGACCGTTCAAGAATGTTCCACCTGTGACAATTGCCGCCCGACAGTCAATCTTCAAGCCTCCCTCGGTCTCGACCATGGTCACTCTGCCGTTTGCAGTTCTGATCGCAGCAACGCAGTCCTCGACAATATCGAGATTCTCCTGCCTCTCGATTGTGTCCTGCATGTACTTACGATACAACAGCCTGTCTGCCTGTGCTCGCGATGACCAGACAGCCGGACCTTTCGATAAGTTCAACCGCCGAAACTGGATACCAGTATTGTCGATGGCAAGCCCCATCTCGCCGCCAAGAGCGTCAAGCTCTCTCACAAGTTGTCCCTTCGCAAGCCCACCAATAGATGGATTGCACGACATCTGCGCTATCTTTTTGATGTCCTGCGTGACCAACACGACTGAGCAACCCATTCTAGCCGCCGCAAGCGCTGCCTCACATCCGGCATGCCCTCCGCCTGTCACTACTATGTCGAAACCACTATTCATATCTGGCTAACCGCCGCACTTCTCTGATGTTCGTGCTCCACCCGATGTTTCACGTGAAACAACCACTATTTGCCAATACAGAAATCGGAGAAAATCCGATTCAGCACTTCGTCAGCAGTTATCTCACCGGTTATTTCCCCCAAACTTGCCATGGCAAGTTTGAGATCAAACGCCACAAACTCGTGACTTCTCTGCTCGGAGAGCGCTAAAGCCACGGCACCGAGCTGTTCTTTCGCATTCAGCAGAGCAGCCTTGTGGCGGATACTCGCAATTCTTATCTCGTCGTCTTCGCGGAGTCCACCGCCCGGAAAGACTGATTCTAACACGGCCTGTCTCAACTCCTCGATCCCATTTCCCCGCAACGCAGAAATATACAACGTTTTCGCAGAAAGGGAAGCTCTCAGCGCCTCAATCTCACTGTCATCCAGTAGATCGACTTTGTTGACTACACACAGGATCGGGGTGTTACCAGATCTCTTCGTCATCGCGGCTACCGCATCCACCAAATCGTTGGAAGTCCCGTCAACTAATGCAATGAGAACGTCCGCTCTATCGATAGCTTTCATGCTTCTCTCAACTCCAGCGTTTTCGACCGGGTCGCATGAGTCATGCAGTCCTGCGGTATCTGTCAGTTGCACCGTCAACCCGCCTATGCTGATGCACTCGGAAATCGTGTCACGAGTGGTGCCCGGTTCAGAGAAGACAATCGCTCTATCGTGATCAAGCAAGTAGTTGAAAAGCGACGACTTGCCGGAATTCGGCGGTCCGATTATCGGTACTCGAAGCCCGTCTCTCAGTATCCTGCCTGTATCAAAAGAGTTAAGGAGCTTATCGATTTCGCCTCGTGCCAACTCGACAGTGGTCTTAACCTGCTGATAATGAGAAAGTTCGATGTCTTCTTCAGGAAAGTCGGTATATGCCTCCAGCAAAGACAGCGATGTCAGGAGATTGTCCCTCAGTTGGTTAATCAGATTAGACAGGTTCCCAGCCAGCTGTGCCAACGCAATCCGATGGCCCGACTCGGTTCTCGCCGCAATCAGATCGGCGACCGCCTCCGCCTGTGAGAGATCAAGCCTGCCGTTCAGGAATGCCCTCAGCGTAAACTCGCCCGGCTCGGCGAGCCTGGCACCGTTGGCTATGAGCATCTCAATCAGCCGGCCCGATATGTATGGGCTTCCATGCGTCGAAAATTCGACCGTATCCTCGCAGGTATAAGACCTCGGCTCCCACATGAGTACTGCAATAACATCATCAAGCAACTTGCCGGTCGAGCGATCTACAATATTCCCATGGTGCGCAGTATGTGACGGCGCTTCGGAAAGCGTTGTCCTGCCGACGAATATCGAGTCGGCGATTCGCCGGGAATCAGGCCCGGAGAGGCGCACGACATGAATTCCGCCCACACCGGAAGGTGTGGCCACGGCGGCAATCGTGTCGTTACTTCTTAGATTTTTTGCTCGGCTGGACATCAGTCACAGGCTGTGGTGTGACAGGCCGATGCCTCTTGTGTACAAATATTGCCTCAACAAGGCTGAGGATGTTTGTAATCGACCAGTAAAGGCAGAGCCCGGCCGGGAAACTGATTCCCCAGAACAGGAAAAGCCCCGGAAAGAGATAGATCATCATCTTCTGCTTCGGATCCTTGACCGTCATCTTCTGTTGTACAAACATTGAGACCGCCATGAGAACCGGCAGAATGTAAATCGGATCAGGCTGCGACAGATCCTGCATCCACAACATAAACGGCGCACCGCGAAGCTCAATAGTATACCTGAAGACCGTAAACAAAGCCCAGAACACCGGTATCTGCGGAAGCATTGGGAGACAACCGCTCATCGGATTGATTTTCTCGGTCTTGTAGAGCTTCATGATCTCCTGCTGCATGCGTTGCGGATCCTTCTTGTACTTCTCCCGGATTTCGGTCTGACGCGGCATGATATCCTGCATCTTGCGCATCGACTTCATCGACTTATAGCTGAGAGGCGAAAAGACCAGCTTCATCAGTATTGAGAACAGGACAATCACAACGCCATAGTTGGGGATCACGTTGTGAAATTTTATCATCAGCCACGTTACGAACCTCGAGAACGGACGGATAACCGACCAGCCGAGGTCGAGAGTATTCTCGAGATCAAGGTCGAAAGCTCTAAGTCTGTCGTATTCAAGAGGACCGAGGTAGACAGTATAGGCATCAAAGAGATTGTTCCTTTGGGCAAGCTGCATTTTGAGAGCAATTCCAATGTGCGAGTGCCCTTTGATACCGCGCTTCTCGTCAGGTTTTGCCTTGGATCCGGAGATGCTGAGTCCATGCGCATCGCGAGAAGTCGGAATCATAATGGCCGTGAAATACTTGGAACGTGTCGATATCCAGTCAGTGATACCGTTCAGATCTT
>DAOVLC010000374.1 GCA_030631455.1 Candidatus Zixiibacteriota bacterium | reverse complement strand
GCTTGCATGCCGCCGCAGCCAACCTGTCGGGCGAATCAGCGCCGGTCAGCGCCTCCATTCCCCTGTAGAACGACTTGCCTGCCCATCCCATCTGACGTTCCGAACCATCACCGGCATAAACAGTTATCATGAATTCCACGAGACCGAGCCTTTGTCTCGAAATCTCTCCGGTCTCCGACGAGCCGATCTGAACATCCCGATAGAAGTCGGAGTATCGGGCGGTCACCTGTTTGATCTTATCTGAATAGCCCCACGCTGTCTCCTGTGCGCTTCGGATTAGCTCTGTCTTATCCGTAATCTCAACCTGCTCCGGATCTTTCTTAGAGCCTGATAGAGGACTTACTTCTCTTCCGAATGTCAGGATAACTGGCGATCTTGGTGTATCCGACACAACCGACAGCCCGGCTGCCAGATATCCGGCAGCAGCCGCCAGATTCTCGGGCGTAGCATCCTGGCAGACTGTGTAGTATGTGTTGAAGTTCTTGACCGCTCTGAGGCCGACTCCGGATTGTATCGAACGAGAGGTATTTATCTTTCGATCATCTGCAGTGACACCATTATAAGCCGACTTCTCGCAATAGACGTCGCAGAAGTCGGCGCCGCCATCAAGCATCGTCCGAATCAATCCGTCTATAACCTTTTGGTCTAACATCATCTTCCTTAATCCCATCAAGTGTACGAAATTAACCACCGGATCGCCACACAAAAATGGAGCGTATACGTCTCCCTATCTTATTGTCTGACACCTTAGAATGAGCTTGACTTTGTGAAGGAATTGACTATATTTGCGATGATGGGTTGTTCGTACCCTATCGGTTACTTCTTATGTGTGACGCGACAGATTCTACTACTTTAAAGGATACCAATAGGCTCAATATATCTACACTCAAGACTTGGGAGGTTGAGAGATGAAACGCAGTCTGCTACAGCTTATCATGTGCGCGCTGTTGGTCGCGGTAGTAATTCCATTAGCCGTGACTTCCAACAGCACCAGCGCCGAAGAACGAAACTCGTCTGACAATTCGAGTTCGCGCGCCTGGTCGATCGTGGCAACGTACGCCATCCCCGAGGGAGCCTCAGGGCTGGCTTATGACGGCACATATCTGTATTGTGGCATTTACGGTGCCAACGGCGACCAGGTATACCAAATCGATCCTACTGATGGAAGCTACACATTCTATTGCAGCGGCCCACAGGAAGATGCGTTCGGAATGACCTGGGACGGTACGTATCTCTGGACAACCGATCATCCCGGAAGCAGCTCAGACCCGGCGGTTGCCATCCAATTCAATGCAAGCGGAAGCCAGGTTTCTTCTTTCAACTTGCCCGATCACTACATGTCGGGAATCGCTTATGACAACGACAGTTTCTGGGTCGCGACATACTATCCGGACCCATCGACAATATACAAATTGGATGAATCGGGAAGTATCGTCAAGCAGTTCACTGCCCCTGATAACCAGCCATGGGACCTGTGCATGCAGGATGAGTTTCTCTGGATGGCGGATTACTGGGGAGATGCTCTCTACAAGATCGACACGTTGAACGGCAGCCTTATCGAGTCTCACGCCTCCGAGGGTACTGACCCCGCAGGCATTGTCTGGGATGGGGCATTCCTCTGGTACTGCGATAACGGGGAAGGCGGCAACGACTATCTATACAAGGTCGATTTGTCGGGAGCCGGAACACCTGCGATATATGTTTACGGGACTGAGCACGACTATGGAACCGTGACAATAGGTGATACGCAGCCCTGGGATGTTACGGTAGAAAATGTCGGGACAGCTGATCTTGAAATAACAGGTATTTCGTTCAGTGGATCGGAAGATCTCAGCACTACAACATCGTTTCCTATTACGCTGAGTCCAACGGATCAGACTTCGCTCTCGATCGTTTGGTCACCCACTGGCTTTGGGGATATGGATGGAATTGCGACAGTCGAGTCTAATGATCCGATACATCCCGGCGTTGACATTGCTCTCACAGGAAGCGCCGTCTATCCCGGTCCCGATATCAATCTGCCGGCAACATCGCACGACTATGGCACGGTGCGTAATAACGCCTTCACTCGATGGTTTCTTGAAGTAGAGAATCTCGGAGACGCGACACTCACCATCACCGATGTCTCCTCAGATGAATCGCACTTCATATTGGATGAGAGCCTGGAGTTCCCAATTGACGTCGCCGTTCTTGGCTCGCGCCAACTTGGAATCTGGTTCCACCCTGAGACCAATATCCCATACAGCGGCACTTTGACCATCACCAGCAACGATCCCGATGAAAGCCCGGTTTATGTCACGGTACAGGGTGAAGGACTGGAGATGGACTACCCGATGGGGACAGGTCTCTGGAATTACCTGATCGACACGGATTACGACAACAGTCCGAAAGCCATAGCGCCGATTCCTGATGTTACAGGTGACGGTGTAGACGACGTAATCATCTGCTCGGAAGATGATTATGTGCGCTGTTTCAACGGCAACTCCCACGGTATTGCGGACGTTATCTGGGAGCATGAGATATACTCCGGATCGATTTACTCTCAGAACGGTCTTGTGATCAACGAGGACGTCGACGATGACAGCCACCCGGATGTCGTGGTCGGATCAGCCTGGGGCGGAAAGCTCGTCAGAACCATCTCCGGCAAGAGCGGTGAGGAAATCTGGACATTCAACACCGATGAGGTTGGCGACGGCGGATGGGTCTATCAGGTCGACTGCCAGTACGATTATAACGGCGACGGCGTCAGAGATGTCCTCGCCTGTGCCGGTGACGACGCTACGGACACAGGCCCCAAACGCGCGTACTGTCTTGATGGCAAGACGGGCGCCAAGATTTGGGATCGTCCATTGGGCGGACCCGGCTTCTCCATCATC
>DAOVLC010000064.1 GCA_030631455.1 Candidatus Zixiibacteriota bacterium | reverse complement strand
GGCAGCATATCATCTGCTGACAATGCTTCCCGATGATTCAGGACTGTTTCTGGCGAACAGCATGCCTGTGCGTGATGCCGATGGGTGCGGGATCACAGGGCCGAAGTCGATACACGTTGGAGTAAATCGAGGCGCAAGCGGCATCGACGGGAACATAGCAACTGCTGTCGGATTCGCGAATGGCCTTGGCAAGCGGACAACACTCCTGATCGGCGATCTCGCGTTTGTGCATGACATCAACTCGCTTCTACTCGCAAGGAATTCTCCTGTTCCGGTGACGATTGTGCTCCTGAATAACGATGGTGGTGGGATTTTCTCCTTCCTGCCGGTTGTTGAGTTCGGGCGACATTTCGAGGAGTTCTTTGGGACGCCGCACGGGCTCGATTTCAAACATGCAGTGTCTCTATTCGAGCTCGAATATTTCCATGCTGAGACGGTCTCTCAACTGCGGGAGTATGCTGCCAGGGCATTCGAGACGCCAAAAAGTTTAGTGATCGAAATCAAGACAGAGCGAGCGAAGAATCTCGCGCAGCACCAGCACATCTGGAAAAGCGTAGCAGAGGCGATCAGAGAGAACCTGCTATAGAGTCGGGTATGCAACGATGCGATTGAAATATAATACGTTGGGCAATGTCAAGCGGGATGTGATTGTATTTCTGCATGGCTTCCTGGGTCGCAGTGACGACTGGTACGATGTAGCCGCTCACTTCGCGAGTGATTACTACTGCGTCATGCCTGACCTTCCGGGGCATGGCGATACCCCGCTCTCCGACTATCAGGGGGATTACACGACCGAATCCGCAGGGAAGTTCATCATAGAATTGCTCGACGATCTCGAAATAAAGAGTTCAATACTTATCGGTTACTCGATGGGCGGCAGGATTGCCCTTCATACAGCACTGGAATACCAGAATCGTTTCGATGCCTTGATAGTCGAGAGCGCCAGCCCCGGTCTCCGGACTGAGCAAGAAAGAGCGGGGCGTATCGCTGCGGACGAGAAGAATATCGAGAAGCTTGACAGACTCGGCATGAAGAAGTTTATCGATTACTGGTACGACATGCCACTTTTTGAGTCGCTGCTGAATCACCCGGATAAGCTTGCCCTGCTCAAAGAAAAGAAGGTGACGAACAGCAAAGAAGGGTTGATACTGTCCCTCAGGGGAGCAGGCTCAGGCAGGCAGCTTTCTTTGTGGAGCAGACTGCCAGAATTGCACATGCCGGTTTTACTTGTTTGCGGAGAACTTGACAGTAAATTCGTTGATACAGGCACCGAGATGTCAGGAAAAATGCAAAGTGCGAAACTGAATGTTGTTCCCGGAGCAGGGCACAATGTGCATCTTGAGCAGCCGGGAAAGTTCAGTCAAGCGGTGCGAGATTTCATATGCGAATACAAGTCAGAGTTTCAGGAGATAGAGAATCATGTCGAGCATTGAGTGGGCAAAGGCTCTTGAGTTCGAAGATATCAGGTACGAGAAGGCGGAGGGCATAGCGAGGATTACGATCTGCCGCCCGGAAGTGAGGAATGCATTCCGCCCGCTGACGGTCAATGAGATGATCGCGGCTTTCACCGATGTCAGAGAGGACCCTGATATCGGAGTGGTGATTCTTACCGGCGAGGGCGGGAAATCGTTCTGCTCGGGTGGTGACCAACGGATACGTGGCGACGCAGGCTATAAGGATTCCGACGGTGTCGAACGGCTGAATGTTCTCGACCTGCAGAGATTGATACGGACTCTTCCGAAACCAGTGATAGCGGCAGTTGCGGGTTATGCCATCGGTGGTGGGCATGTGTTGCACCTGCTGTGCGATTTGACGATTGCGGCTGAAAACGCGGTCTTCGGTCAGACCGGCCCGAAGGTCGGCTCGTTTGATGGCGGCTATGGGGCGAGCTATATGGCGCGCATAGTAGGGCAGAAGAAGGCGCGAGAGATATGGTTCCTGTGCCGTCAGTATAATGCGCAGGAGGCTCTGCAGATGGGATTGGTGAATCACGTCGTGCCGCTTGACCAACTCGAAGAGGAGACGATTCACTGGTGCAAAGACATTCTCGCCAACAGCCCAACTGCGATTCGCTGCCTGAAAGCTGCTCTGAACGCTGACTGTGACGGGCAGGCGGGGCTACAGGAACTGGCTGGCAATACGACGCTTCTCTTCTACATGACCGAGGAGGGCCAGGAAGGGCGCAATGCATTCGTGGAAAAGCGAAAACCCGATTTTTCGAAATTCAAACGACACCCGTGACCGTGACCGATGAGCGACGACAGAGATCTGAGCAGATTCAGAATCTGGCTTCTGGCGATCCGCCCGAAGACTCTCCCGGCAGGGATCGTACCGGTGGTGATCGGAGCGGCGCTCGCGTATGATACCGGAATCTTCCATACAACTGCTTTTCTCTTGGCTCTTGCCGGATCGATTCTGATCCAGATAGGCGCCAACTTCGCAAACGATCTTTTTGACTATCTGAAGAAATCAGACGACTCAGAGAGAGTCGGGCCGCTTCGCGTTACGCAGGCTGGTCTTGTCTCTCCCGCACAGATGAAGGTCGCGACATTCGTTGTCTTCTTCCTCGCTTTACTCGTCGGCATATATCTTGTTTATAGAGGCGGGGTGCCGATAGTCATCATCGGACTTGCATCGATCCTGTTCGGTATCCTGTACACCGGCGGCCCATATCCACTCGGCTATTTCGGACTCGGTGATATCCTCGTTCTTATTTTCTACGGCCCTGTAGCGGTTTGTGGAACATACTATGTGATAACGCTTGACTTCAATTCGACCGTACTTCTCGCAGGGATACCGCCCGGGATGCTTGCGACAGCGATCTTGACGGTAAACAATCTTCGGGACATCGACAATGACAGGCGAACAGGCAAACGGACTCTTGCCGTTCGTTTCGGTAGATCGTTTGCGCGGGTCGAATATGTTTTCATGCTAAGCGGCGCAGCGCTGTTCCCAATCCTGATATGTCTTGTTGACGGTGCACACAAGTGGTCGATGGTCTCAGCCGCTATTCTGATCCCCGGGGCATTTGCGGCAAGGAGCATTCTGACGCAAACATCAGGGCCTGTCCTCAATCGTGCTCTCGCTGAGACGGGTCGATTGACGGCTCTTTACGGATTGTTCTTTTCGGCTGGCTGGTTGCTATGAAGATAGATTCTGTTCAATTTAAAGAGTACTCGGTGACGTTCACTGGGGCGTTGATAACCTCTCAGGGTGCTCGGACGCAGCGCAAAGGAATCATAGTTCGAGTTCATGCCGACGATGGGATGGTCGGCGTTGGTGAGATCGCGCCACTGGGCAATTACAGTGCTGAGAGTCTGCCAGATGCTCGGCAGTTTGCCGAGAAGCTGGCCCGCGATATCTCGGGGTCAGATATTCCTGCCGATCTCTCTGCGCTGGAGAATATCTTCAACGATGCTGGAGATTATCCGCCGTCTGTCATCTTCGGTTTCGAAACCGCACTTGCTGAGATGGCAGCAAAGTCTCAAAGTCTTCCGCTCTGCCGATGGATAAGTCCCGATTCTGCTTCACAGGTGCCGGTCAATGCTCTTCTCTTCGGCGATAAGAGAGCAATAAGAGAACAGGTGGAGTCCTTGCGTCAGAACGGCTATCGTGCATTCAAGCTGAAGGTCGGTGGTGACTCGCTTGAGAATGATATCAGAAGAATCGAATTCGTCAGCGAGCAACTGGAGGAAGGTGTGGCCCTTCGTCTCGATGCGAATCGTGCGTGGGAGTTCGATCATGCTGTTGCGGTTTTGAAACAGCTCAGAGGGCTGCGCATCGAGTATGTCGAGGAGCCGCTTTGTCTCAACGATATCGAACGGCTTGAAGATTTGCAGGCTGAGACAGGAATGTCGTTTGCACTCGATGAGACGATACAGGATATGGGTCTGTGGGAGAGGCTTGTCGAATCTGACGCGATAAATGCTGCAATCATCAAACCAACAATTACCGGGGGAATCTCGAAGTCGATAGAACTGTTTAGGCGCGTATCTAAGCTCGACAAGAAAGCGGTCATCACATCGACATTCGAATCGGGAATCGGCACAGCAGCCATTCTTCATCTCGCGGCGTCTTTAGGAGAAGGCATACCGCCGTGCGGCCTCGACACAATCCGATACCTGTCGGACAGCCTTATACACGAAGAATTACCGGTCGTAGATGGCTGCATTAGTGTTCCGAATGAGCCCGGCCTCGGAGTGACGTTTAGACCAGGGATATTCGATTAAACCGTATGGACCCCGCAGTTATCACATGTCCGGTTTACAGGAACTCGCAAAATAACCCTGATCGAGTGGCTATCAGAAGTGAAGCAACGTCCCTCTCGTATGCTCAGCTTGAAAGACTGATTCAGGGATTTGCCGGGAAACTGAAGACAGCGGGAATGAAGACGGGTGACAGGATAGGTGTCATTGCCGGCAACTCGGTCGGCTACGTAGCGCTGATCTTTGCAGCATACCGCACCGGCGTGTCACTCGTTCCGATCAGTACACGCCTCAAACCTGACGACTGGATTGATTGCATCAGGCGGTCAGGTTGCAGGCTTCTTTTCATCGATGCAAAGAGAACGGCGTTTGCTCGAAGCTCCGGCTGTGATCTTGTTATCCTGGATGGTGACGAATCGTTCGAAGCCAGTGAAACCACAATCGGAGAAGATTCGTCTTTCAGCAGAGAAGTTCTGCTGGATCAGGAAGCATCGGTCATGTTCACCTCGGGAAGCGGCGGTACTCCGAAGGGTGTGATTCTGACCTTCGGCAACCATTACTACAACGCCCTTGCATCCAATGAAAATACCCGGCTCAGACGCGACGATTGCTGGCTTGCCGTGCTTCCATTCTATCATGTAGGTGGCATGTCCATTCTGTTCAGGGCTGCTATTGCCGGATGCTCGGTTTATGTCATGAACGGTTTCGATACCGACCGGATCAATCGGTTGATCGATGAGGGGACTATTACACACATATCTCTCGTGCCAACCATGCTGGGTTCGTTGCTTGCAGCACGCGAAATGAGAAGACCGCCAGCAACGCTGAGGACTATTCTTCTCGGCGGTGGCCCTATGTCCGGTAGTATGCTCGATGACATCGAGAAGCTGTCGCTTCCTGTTCTGACCACATACGGTATGACCGAGACCGCTTCGCAGGTATGCGCGTTGTCCTCGACTGATTTGGTAGACAAGATGCGCTCCTCGGGGAGACCATTGGGAAACGTTGAGATTAAGATAGTCGAGGCAGAAGGACAGCAGGCATGTGTGAACAGGGATAGGGAGATTGTGGTTCGCGGAAAGACAGTGTTCAAGGGATATCTTGGAGAGGATACCGAAGCCACATTTGACCCCGACGGATGGTTTCGAACGGGCGATATCGGTTGCTTTGACGAGGATGGATATCTGCACGTGAAGGGCAGACTGGACAGCATGTTCATTTCAGGCGGTGAGAACATATGCCCATCGGATATAGAGAAAGCGGCTTCGGAATTTCCGGGGGTATCTGAGTGCGTGGTGATAGCAGTAGATGATGCCAGCTGGGGTAAACGTCCGGTTCTATTCGTTGCAAAAATCGGTGAATCGGATTTAGGCACGCCTGAATTGAGGTCGTTTCTTGAGACTCGTCTATCGAGAATCCAGTTGCCGGAGAGAATAATCGAAATCGATCAGTTTCCGAGAAAATCCATAGGGAAGATCGACAGAGAAAGGCTGAAAGAGATGTTACTCAAAGACATCGATAGTCAAGGGGACTCATAATATCGTTCGAGACCCTCTCGCAGCTCTGTGGGAAGTGTAATCTTCTTCATGTCGGATTCAGCTACGGTCACATGCACGGTTCGGCAACGACCTATCTCGGCGCCGTCCGTTCCCACAAGCAAATAATCAAGTGTAAAAGACGTCTTTCCTATATTCGTAACTGTCATTTCAACGTCGATTTCGTCTCCAACAGTGACTGGCTTTGCGTAATCGGCTTCCACATGAACGAGCGGAATGTGATACGAACGCTGCTCAAAAACATGGGCGAGGCCGCAATTGATCTCCTCCAAGAACTTCTCGTAGGTCTCGTGCGCAAAGACCAATTGGTTCGCGAAGAATAGTATCCCTGCAGCATCAGTATCCTGCAGTCTGACTGTGAGTCTGTTGGTGTACGTTGCCAAATTATAGCTCCTATCTATACTGTCGGGAATATAGTTGCTGCTCACCTGTATAGCAAACAGTATGATAGCTGAGATTACTATAATTGCAGGTGAAGCGATCAGTTTTGCTTGCGGGATGTCGATCTCCTGTTATATAGTAATGTGAGTTGAGCAAAGAGACTGAGGTGATGAGTCGCAATGAGAATCGTAGTTACCGGTCCTGACAGTTCGCAGGCAAATGCCATAGGGCAGAGACTTTCTGATCTGCTTGGATTGCAATGCCACACGGTCGAAAGCGATGTTTCGTTGAAGATTGTTGCTGACCTTGATTGGTGCATTGTTGTAGCTCAGGAGTCGGTGATGCTCGATCCCGACTCGCGCCGCAGACTGCGTGAGGGCTCGATAATCGTACTTTTCTACGATTCTGAGACATCCATAGCATACGAGGTGCTTAGACCATACGCTGACATAATCTTCGACTCAAGCAGCGATTCCTCAGAGGGGTTGGCCGAAAAGGCTTCCGACTTGATCGGCGAGGAACTGGCTATCCGATTCCAGTCGGCAAACACATTTGGCGAGATAATTCGCGTCACAACCTTCGGCGAAAGCCACGGCGGTGCGATAGGTGCAGTGCTGGACGGGGTCAAGCCCGGAATTGAAGTTTCCGCAGAGGATATACAGATCGAGATGGATCGCCGTCGGCCGGGGCAGAGCTTGGTCACGACTCAGAGAAGGGAATCGGACGGAATTCACATTCTGTCAGGTATTTTCGAGGGAAAGACGACCGGTGCTCCGATAGCGATGGTAATCTATAATCAGGATCAGAATCCCTCGAAGTACGAGGCGTTACGCGATGTATTCAGGCCCGGCCATGCCGATTTTACCTACTACCGTAAATACGGTATTCGCGATCACAGAGGGGGTGGACGGTCATCGGGACGCGAAACGGCAGGACGTGTCGCATGCGGTGCGATAGCTCGGAAGAAGTTGTCGGAGAGTGGCGTTCGCGTGGTTGCGCATGCCGTGGAGATTGCCGGAATAAGAGCTGACTCGTGTGACCTCGATATCGTAGAGTTGAACAGTGTGAGATGCGCAGACCCGAAAGCGGCGAAGCTGATGGAAGAGGCGATTCTGAAGGCGAAAGATGATTCAGATTCTGTCGGTGGGATAGTGCAACTCGAAATTCTCGGCGTACCTGTTGGCTTAGGTGATCCCGTATTTTTCAAGCTCGATGCCCGTCTTACGCATGGTATCAT